>CANOGG010000058.1 GCA_947565485.1 uncultured Mycoplasma sp.
GCATTAGAGGAAGAGTGATAATAATAAATACGAGAGATAAAAATATATCTAAAAATCTTTTAACATATTTATACATGAGATACCAACTTTCTTTTTTTATTATATCAAAGAAATTAAGAAAAGACTATTATTTTAGAAAAAATAGTCTAGTTAGAAGACATGTGTATTCTCTTTATAATTATGGTCGAATTTATAGATTTTGGCAGGCTTTTTGCCTTCGAAGTTTTTATATTTATTGGTGTCTTTGATGAAATTTAGACTAAGGAGTTTCTTGCGGAAGTTACGACGGTCGAATTTTTTGTCGAGAATAGTCTCATAAACTTTTTGAATCTCAGGAATAGTAAAGCCATCGGGATAAAGACTCTTTAAAATATTGGTTTCAACAATGCGCTCGCGTAAAGTTTTTATCCCCTCTTCTAAAAGTTTATTGTGGTCATAGGCAAGAAGCGGAATATCAGAGATACTCATCCAAGTAGCATCAAGAGTTTTTGTTGTTTCCTTTAGTAATTTAACACGCTTGGAATCAATAATACCGATGTATGTAATGGCAATCATTCTTTTTATAGGGGAACGAGTAACATCACCGATTACAGATGAGAGATAAATTTCAATATTCTCGAGACCTGTTTTCTCGTAGATTTCTCTTTTCATACCACTTAGTAGTTCTTCATTGTTATAAAGAGCACCACCAATTAGAGCCCACATACCATTAAAGGGAGCATTTTTACGTTTAATTAATAATACTTTAATAACACCATTATCAATAGTGAAAATAGTGCTAATTAAGTGGATGCCAATATTCTTATATAAAGGTTTTTTTGTTTCCATTGATAGATGCTCCTTTACATTTTAGGTTCTCTAGTACCATCTAAGAGAGTAAAAATATAGTTTTTATACTCACTTATTTTAGAGATAACATTATTAATGATGGCGAGGTCTTTAGAATTCTGATAGTTATTTTTTAGGATTGTGGTACTTTCTTCTAAAGCAGTTATTTTAGTAGCAAGAACAGATAATTCTTCAGAGTCAATTAGACCATCACTCAACATATTATTGTAAGTTTCGATGAGACTTGATAGTTCATCTTTAAGACTATTTATAGAGGGAGTTTCAGGAAGAGGAGATGGATTTCTAAGAGCGTCTAATTTAATTTTAAGGTCGGCGCTTAAGTCGGAAGCAATTTTTAGTTCAAACTCAGTGGTGCCGAGGTCATGGGCTAGAAGAGTTAAAATATCGATTAGAGATTTTTCAGTAGTTAGGGAATTTAATAATTTTTCTTTATAATAAGCAATTTCACTTAAAAAGAGGATATCAGGAGTAGGATTATTTTGGTCTTTTATTAAAGATATGAGAGATTGGTAATGAGTTTTATAAGGAGGAAGAGGTTCTTTCTGTGATGAAGATTGTCTATTTTCTTTACTCTTTAAAGTAAATAATTTTTGCTGGTAATAGTTATATTTTTGGACATCTTTTAAGTGGCGAGCTTCATACATTTTGGTGGCATAATAGTCCATTTGTTCTTTAGGTGTCATTTGGTCGAACTCACTTTTTCTGACTGTCGCCGGATATCTAGTAATGATATTATTTATTTTAGCACGGATGGTATTTATCTTTGGAATATCGTTTGATGCCTCGGCGAGTTTTAGTTCTTTTTCTAAAGGGTTTAATTCATGGGCCATAGGATGGATGTAGCGTTTGATAATTGGTTTAGTCTCATAGCTAATACTAATGGTGTTTGTATTAGTGGAGGAGTTTGGGTTAGAGGTTAACTCAAGAGATATTAGTTTAAGACCTTTTTCGCGAAATTTTAGGGTTAAGTAAGCAAGGCCATAATCTTTTTGGGGTTCAACTAAAAAGAAGTATTTAGATTTGCTAAGGTCTTGGACAGTAGTTTCTTCTTCGATGGTGCCAGTATTAGAGAGAATTTTAGTTATCAGCTTATTGATTTCATGGTCAATATTTTCGCCATTTAGAGAGAAGATGCGCATAGTTTCGAGAAAATATTCTTCAATGTTAGGATTACTGGCTTTATTAGCATCAGTCAGAAAACGTTTTTTAGCATAGGTATAGAGAAGTTTGGCACTCTTGATTTTTAAAATCAGGTCTGGGTCGGTTACAGGGACATTATTGGATTTTAAATATACCTCAGTTCCAGTGACTTCATAATTGGTTTCATATTTGATTAATTCAGCTAGAGTAAACATATTTAATTTTCTCCTCTCTATTTGTTTTTATTATATAATATTTTAGGAGTGATTACTATATTATTTTTTTCATTAGATAATTTGTTTAGTTTTAAAGAAAATTGGAAATAATACTTTCAAGTCCAGAAGTTATGAGTTTTAAATAAATATAGAAGGCAAGTGTCAAGATAAGACAGAGGCTGATACTATAAAAGTAGGCCTTTACCTCACCTTCTAGAGCTAGCTCTTTATTTATTAGTTCATAGATTAGAATTGTAGTATAGATAAGGCCACCAAAGAGGCAAAGCGTTCCAAGTGGGGTCCAGAAAATGCCGATAATTTTGGAGATAAGCATGCTAATAATAGCAAAAGGAATGATAGAGAGACTACTAATGCCGAGGAGTTTAAAGAAGTTAGGACGTTTTTTTAAAAAAAGACTACCAACATAGAAGACACCAGCGATGAGAAAAAGCATTAGAGCATAGAGAACGTAATTTTTGAAGATAAGACTAATAAAATTTAATTCGGCAATATTTTCAATATTCCAGGAATAGTAGATGTCGCCAGCGAGAGAAAATCTGATGTCGCGCGCAGCGGTTATCATCGCACTTACGAGGCCAGCGATTGTTAAAAGACCAGCGATAATGGCCGTTAAAATTAAAGATAGTTTAGGATTACTTAGTTTCTTTTCTTCTTCATTATAATTTTTGAATGGTTTTAGAAAACCTCCAGTTAGGCACTTGACATAGTTTATGGACTCAGGTATGACAGTTTCATAACACCCTTGAATATTTTGGGGAGGAGCAATTACTTCTTTTGGCGGTAGTTCGCTTGGACTTGGAACACTTGTTAGAACACTGGGAGTATTATTTACAGGAGTATTATCAGGCGTTAAGGGAGCATTACAATTTCGACAGACGGTTGCACCTACTTCATTAATCATTCCACACTTTAAACAATTCATATAATTTCCTCCTACTTTTTTGAAACTTTATTTCTATTTATTTAATTATATCATATTTTTTATTAATAAAGATGGCAATAGAAGAAACTAGACATTTATTTGTAAAGTGTTTGATAAGCTAGGTGTTTAGAATGGTTAGGCGAAATTATACTTTTATATTTAGAAATTTATTGGTATAATTAGGTAAAGGTTGGTATTATGAATAAAGAGAAAAAAGTTTTTGCACAGGGTGTATGTTTTGATAAAATGGTGATTTTGTTTATGCTGGGAAGTTTTATTGGAGCGATGCATGAGAGTATATGGGGAGTGATTAAAAGGTTATATTGGTATGGAAAGTTTGTATGGACTAATCATGCTGGAGTTATTTATGGGCCTTTTAATCCCCTTTATGGATTTGGGATAGTGCTTATTATTTTGGTGTTAGCTAGAAAGAAAAGGAAGCCTTGGCAAACATTTATGTATGGGGCAGTATTAGGGGGAGTTTTCGAGTATATAACAAGTTTTTTATTGGAGTTATTTTTGGGAGCACGGTCGTGGGATTATAGTGATTATTTTTTAAATATTAATGGACGGACGACGATTCCTTATATGATTTTTTGGGGTATAGGGATAATGATTTTAGTGCATTTAGTTTTTCCTTTTGTTTCGAAAGGAATTGAGGCAATACCGTATAAGCTAGGGAAATTTATCGTGTGGTTTTGTGTAGTATTTATGAGTATTAATATGGTAGTATCATGGACTGCCTTGGTAAGACAAGTTTTGAGACATAAAGGCGTGGCACCATATACTTTTGTAGGCGAGTTTTATGATAAGGTTTATACGGATGAATTTTTGAAGAAGATTTATCGGAATATGAAGTTTGTGAAGTAGGTGGTTAAAAAGTGATATTAAGTATTTTAGGAAGTGGCTTTATTTTAGGAGCGATGGGATTACTTGTTTGGCAAAAGATAAATTCGTTTAAAAATGATAATAGACCTAAAAGAGGCAGAGAGAGTTGGCAAGATGTTTGTATTTTAATTCCGGCGAGAGATGAGTCAAGAGTGATTGAGGACTTATTAGTTAGTATAAAGAGGCAGAGTAAACCAATCAAGATGCAAAATGTTTACGTGATTGTCGAAGATATTCAAGATAAAAGTGTGGGGATTGCGAATAAGTATGGAGCAAGTTATTTTGTGAGGCAGGAACTACATTTGAAGAGTAAGGGATATGCGCTTGATGAGATGATTAAAGAGTTAGAGAGAAGAGAAAAATATTATGAGGCTTATTTTATAATAGATGCGGATAATGTCTTAGATAAAGATTTCTTAAGAGAGATGGAAGCGTCTTATAAACAGGGTTATGATATTGTAACTAGCTACCGTAATATGAAAAATGGGAATGATTCAGTAATTGCCGCTTGTTCGGGGATAACATTCTCTTTTTTGAATACAAATGGGAATAAGGTTAAGTCGCAGAGGTCGTTAAACGTGACACTTTCAGGGACGGGACTCTTTATTGTAGGTGATTTGATTAAAAAATGGCAGGGGTTTCCCTTTCATTCTCTCACAGAGGATTATGAGTTAACTCTTTATGCAATAGAAAATAATCTAACTTCAGTTTATAATGATAAAGCAATGTTTTATGATTAGCAGCCGATTAGGTATAGAGATACCATTAATCAGAGGATGAGATGGATTAGAGGTTATTTTGATAATCGAAAAAAATATATATCAAGGTTTCGAAAGATAGTTAAAGGTAATAAAAATAGAGGGTCAGTTATTTTTGAAATAGTGGGAATGACACCTTATATTTTGATGATTATAGGAGTGCTATTAATTATTTTGGAACAAATACTGGGTGATTTTCAGGTGGGTAAAATTATGCTAGTGCTGGTTTTAGCTTATATTATTTTTTTAATTTTGACACTTGGAGTTGTGGTAAAAGATAAAAAATTAGATATAGATAGAAAGATGAAAGTTAAAGCAGTTTTGGTAAGTCCCCTCTTCTTCCTTACGTATGTTCCTTGTGCGTTAAAAGCATTATTAAAAAAGAATATAACGTGGACAAAGGTGGAACATTCAAAAAGATGGAAAGAAAAAGAATAACTTAGTGATGGTTATTCTTTTTTCGGGAAATGATATGAGTGAGGAAGATGCTTATAGCACTGGCAACAGTATCTATTAAGACGTCATAGAGGCGAGCAGTACGACCAGGAGAGAATAATTGGTGAAACTCATCTATGCTCGCGAGACTTAAGCAGATGATAATACTGATGATTATTTTAGATTTTAGATTATAGGTGCTTAAGATAAGATATACTAAAATACCTAAGGTGAAGTAAAGAGTGAAATGGGCACATTTACGAACCGGGTTTTTCGAATAAGAGTTTTTTTCTTTTCGGGAGTAATATTTTTTTTAGTTACTTTTAGGACTTTATCAATTATTTTGGAAGTAAAGTTATCACTGGTTGTGATGCTTTTAAAACCATTTTGGTGAGAAAAATAGAAAATAGTCGCGAGCAAAAGAAAGGCTAAAGTTATTAAAATTATTCTTTTTGATTTCATTTTTATTCCTTTCTTTTTAGAGATGATTTTAGTATATTATAGCATTTATAATTAATATTGGAAAGATTAATTTAAAATTTTGCACTTTATAGAGATAAAGTTTTATGTTTGCTTTTGGTTGATATTTTAAATATTTTTTTAATTAAATTGCAATAATATTTTAAATTAGTATTTTTATAAAACACGAGAAGTAATAAGGCTAGACTACAGGTAAAGCATATAATTGCCTTAAGGAAAAATGTTAACCAGGAAGTTACCGTAATTAAGCTACATAAAAAGTATAATATGTTTCCGATAACTAATGTTATTAAACTATATAAACCAAATATTTTGAAATACTGGGTAGCACTCTCTTTAAAGCCGTGGTTATATAAGACTTTGGGTTCTATCCAAAGAGAGGTTGTTAGAGTACTGATAATAGTACCAATAAATATTCCAAGAACACCAAAATTTAAGGCTAAGATAATAGAGGTGACTAAATTTATTATTGCTTCGATAAGGGGTTTATTGCGGTCATACCAAAATAAACCTAAGGCTTCTCTAAAGGCAAGGCAAGACCTTCTCATACTCCAAAGATAAAAGCAGACAGCAATAGCTAATACAGTTTGGAAATTAAATAATAAGTTTTTACCGAGCCATAAATTAATAAAATCGTTAAATAATATTATGAGACATATAGTAGTAATCGCGGATATTAAAAAATTTAAGAAAAAAACTTTATTAAATACAGATTTTATTTTGGCTTTGTTATCTTCGGTGCCTAAATTGCCAATACTGGAAGTTATCGCGGAAAAAAATTGATTAAATATTAATTGGAAAGCATTAATTATCAGATAATAATTGGAATAAATGCCAACTGCGGTTAAACCAATAAATTTACTGATGAGAATGTTATCGGTAGAGTTAACTACCATACCACCTAATTTATGACGCATCATTGCCGAAATATTTCTTTTAATTTCTTTTTTAATATCCTTGTTTAGAGGTTCGATATTCTTTTCTTTTAGATAGGGATATAATTTATTTGCTTTATGACTAAGGGAGATATTTTCAATTATTGTAAAAAATATTTGAATAACTAGATATAATAAATAATTTTTAGTTAGTAATAAAATAATTATTTGTATAAAATTTAATAAGAAATAATAAAAATATTTATAGATGATGGTGATATAACGTTTTTGGTCACAGATAATTAATGATTTTTTATATGAGAAAAAATAAGAGACCGCAGTATTTAAAACAAACATAAGAAAAATCAAATCTAAATAGGGAATTTGGGGAATATCATTGATTAAATATTTATAGAATGGTAAAAATATAAACCCTAGTATGATTATAGTTATGCCAATAATACGGTATGTTACTTTATATAAATTCATCAAGCTTTTTATAACTGATTTGTTATTTTGGGCTAGTGGTTTATACAGGCTAAAAATTATTGCACTCCCGATGCCTAAT
>CANOGG010000059.1 GCA_947565485.1 uncultured Mycoplasma sp.
AGTCCACACCAAAAAAGATAAATATCTTTTAATGGAAAATTGTCCTGGCCTGAAAATTGGTAAAATTGCTATTAACAAAAAAGGCTTTGGTTTCCTTATACTTGACCGTGACAATGACTTATACATCTCCAAAGAAAACATTAATAATGCTATCCACAATGACACTGTACTAGTCGAAGTTTTAAAAAAAGGCTTAAAACCTGAAGGACGCGTCTTAAAAGTTATTAAACGTGACTTTGATAATATTGTCGGTGAAGTTATAATGAATAATGGAAAAATGATGCTTAAACCTGACGATGAAAAATTAACCATCACTGTTTACCTAAGTAATGAAACCACTAAAAATTGTGTTGAGGGTCATAAAGTTTTAACTCATCTCTCTAAAAATCTTGGTAATAAAAGTTTTCTTGCCGATGTATTAAAAATTATCGGCCACAAAAATGACGCTGGTATTGATATTCTAAGTATCGCTTATAAATATGAAATTTATGACGAATTTCCTCCTGATGTCTCTGCCGAACTAGACCAAATACCAAACGAGGTCACACCAAATGAACTTTTAGACCACACTGACCTCACAAATGAAATGATTTTTACTATCGATGGTGCCGATACCAAAGATATCGATGATGCTATAAGCCTAAATTATAAAGATGGTATCTATACTCTTGGTGTTCATATTGCCGATGTTAGTCATTACGTCAAAGAAAACACTGCCCTAGGCGATGAAGCTTATAAACGTGGAACCTCTGCCTATCTTGCGGACACTGTCATTCCAATGCTTCCGCATAAACTATCTAATGGCATCTGTTCTCTAAATGAAAATGTCATTCGTCTCGCCATGAGTTGTGTCATGGATATAAACGAGCGCGGCGACATCATAAAATATGATATCTTCCCTAGTTACATAAAGTCTCGTAAAAAAATGACTTATACAAACGTCAATAAAATCCTCGAAGAAAACACCATTCCAGAGGGCTACGAACCATTTGCAGAAACCCTAAAAAAAATGCATGAACTAGCTCAAATTTTACGCAAGAAAAAAGTCTCTCGTGGTTATATTGAGTTTGAAATTCCTGAAGCTAAAGTCATCCAAGATGAAAATGGTCGCACTATTGATATCCAAAAAAGACGTCAAGGCGCCGGTGAAAACTTAATCGAAGACTTCATGATTGCTGCTAACGAAACAGTAGCCACTCACATATCAAATATGGACCTCCCCTTTATTTATCGTGTTCATGCCTTACCAAATGCTGAAAAAATCGAAGACTTCTTAAATTTAGTCAAGATTCTTGGTTACACAATTCACACTAGTATCAATGAAATTACTCCAAAATCTATGCAACGCCTCTTAAATGAACTAAAAGACAAACCTGAAATAAACATTTTATCATCACTTCTTTTAAGAAGCATGAAAAAAGCTGAATACTCTAAAACTAACATTGGCCACTTTGGTCTCGCTAGTTCTAACTACACACACTTTACTTCACCTATTAGAAGATTTCCAGACCTTATCGTCCACCGTCTCTTAAAAATATACTTAATCGAAAAAGACTTCAGTATGAGCACTATCAGTTACCTAGAATCTTATCTTGTAACCGCATCAGAACACTCTAGTGAACGTGAAGTTGCAAGTATCAATGCTGAACGTGATGTAAACGACATGAAAATGGCCGAATATATGGAAAGTCACATTGGTGAAGAATACGAGGGAACTATCAGTTCTGTCACCAACTTTGGTTTCTTCGTCGAACTAGAAAACTTAATCGAAGGTCTAGTCCACGTAAACACCCTAAAAGGCGATTATTACAACTATGTTCCTGAAAGTCTTGCCCTAATCGGCAAATCAACTAAAAAAACTTATCGTGTTGGTGATAAAATCAAAATTAAAGTTATAAATTCTTCCAAAGAAAATGCCCTAATCGACTTTGAAATTGCAGGTGATAAAAATGCCCGAGATAAAAAATAAAAGAGCCTATTTTGACTATAACATATCATCTGAATTAGAAGCTGGTATTGCCCTTACTGGCACTGAAATCAAGTCTGTCCGTGCTGGTTCTGTTGACCTAAAAGATTCTTTTATAACCATTAAAAATAATGAAGCCTTTATCATCAATATGTACATTGCCAAATATGAAGAAGGAAACATCTTTAACCATGATGAACGTCGCACCAGAAAAATGCTTTTACATAAAAAAGAAATCCTAAAACTAAAAGAAAAAATAAAAATAGAAGGTTTAACTATTGTTCCTCTAAAACTTTATTTCAAAAAAAATAAAGCCAAAATCCTAATTGGTGTTGGTAAAGGCAAAAAACTATATGATAAAAGAGAAAGTCTCAAAGAAAAAGACTTAAAAAGAGAAAGTCGTTATTACTAAAAAAGAACTTGAACATAAATATTCAGGATTTTTTTTATTTCTTGATATATTCTAAAAATAACAATACTGCATTAATAATGAGTAACCACCCTATAATAACCAAAATTACATTTGACCAAAATATACTAAACACACCCATCACAATTAAAGCTATATTACTAACATAAGATAAATTAGGCTTAGCCCCTAACCCCATTTGCATCATAAGCTTCGTAAGACCAAAATATATCATAAAAAACCCTATAACATATCTTATACCAGCCTCTAAAAACCTACTAAAAATAATCAAGCCTAAACCTATTAATATTGATACAATCCCCATTGATAAATTAATATTCTTATACTGTATTGTATCCCTATTCTGATACCAACTAAGTAATGACTTTGCTCCATAAATCATCGCAATAATCCCTAAAACATAGAATACTAACTCTACTGCCTCATTACTAAAAAATGCCAATATCACCCCTAAAATCAAATAAACAATCGGTGTAATAATTGAATCTGTTGAAAGCTTATTTTGCTTCTCTTTCTTTGGTTTTATAATTTCCATTATCTAAACACCATCTTTCTAACTTAATTATATAATGTTCTATATTTTTAAGCAAGTATAAAATTGAATAAATAAATAACTTATGTTATAATAATAAAAGAATAAGGAGGATAATTATGTTAGACATTGCCCAAACTCTAAAAATACTAAACTCTTATAATATTAACTCCCATAAATATGGACCAACTATCTACCAAAACAACGATAAAATCGGCATCTGTCTTGACATAAAAGACCAAACATTTGGTTTCCTAACTAGAGCTTTTACGTTTTCTGATACAATCGAACTAGAAAATTTTTTAAAACAATTCTTCTGGCATAAAAACAATGGTGACAAACATAATATTTATATCTCCCTTGATAACTATAGCACCAAAGAACCAAGCATCAAATACATTTACAACAACATTGAACTAACCATTGACAACATGCTCAATTTTAACGCTTTTTTAGACCAAAAAAAACAACAATTAAACGAATCTGAAGAAAAAGAATACTGTCTTAAAAACATCGATGCTCTAACTAAATATTTAATCGACTTTAAAAAGCTTAAATACAACATCAAAACTGAAAAGAACAGTCTCAAACTCCAAGAAAATGACTTAAAATTTGAACTCCTAACAAATTTAACTATCTATTATGGCAAAGACAACAATCTTGAAAAAAAAGCTGTCTCTCTAGAAAATAACCTACCTGACCAAGACATTCCTCTACTCGAGAACAATGCTAAAAATATTGCTAATAAACCTTTAGAAGACATCAAAAACTATCTAAATTCTCTAATTGAAATCACAAAACTTGAAGAACTAGATGAAAAAAATCTCATTAATATTTATTCCAATAGTGTCTATAAATATAACATCGAAATCCTAAATAAACAAATAGAATTTGTCAAAAATAAAATATCTTCCGAAAAAAACTTCAACGTCAAGGGCAGCAAAATTCATAACATCGATGCTGAACTAAAATCTCTCTTAAAATCAAACGTCGCTCCTACCAACATTAATGTTTTCCTCCAAGATAATAGAGACCGCATTTTAACCAAATTTAGCAAAATTACTAATCCTCTAAATGCTTATGAAACAATAAGTGGCAACAATCTAAATTATAGTAAAAAAGAAATAATTTTGTCTACCCCTAAACAGGATATCATAAACGATTTAAATACCAAATACAATGAACTTGATAATGCCATTAAAACTAATCTTATTCTCTACAACTCTATTTATAAAAGTATTTGTAATTTCATCGTCAATAACAATTATCCTGAAATAAACATCATCAAACAAAACTTTGACTTCAACTATTATTACAACAGCATCGATGAAATAGTCCACAATGAAAATAACAGTCACTATTTAGTCAAATACTTCTCGAGAATAAAATTTACCAACTTAGATAGTTACATAACTTCTCTAATTGAAATCTGCAAAACACTTGAAAATACGAATTTTAATATCATTGATAATTTACAAGTCTTTAATCTTAGCGAATCTAACCATTACAAATTATTAACTATTAATCCTATATACAATGACTACGAAAAAGTATATCTTACAACAATTCCTAAAAACACTTCACTAATATACATCCCCGAAAAAATAGAAATAGATGAAGAATCCAAAGAAATAATTACCACTAACTCCAATAATATCTACATCAAATGTAATATAACTGACCAAAATACAACCACTAACGTCCATAAATATCATAAACTTGATGAACCATACAACAATAGTAGCATTTACATAACCAAAGACCTAATATTAGATAAAGAAATAATATTCCATAATGGAACCCTAGAAGGAGCATAACCATGAACAAAGAAACCTTTTTAAAAGAATTAGAAAAAAACTTACGTTACCTTTCACCTGAAGCCAAAGAAGAAGAAATTAAAAAATACCGTAATATCGAAGACTATAGCAACTTTGACCCCATAAAAACAGCTAACACTATCTATGAAAATAGAGGTATCAACATCAAAATCAGCACTAAAACCATTTTTATTAACTCTATCAAAACAATTATCGACGTCATAAATGAAAAAGACAAAAAGAAAATAACCGACTTAATCATCTTTTTCGTCTTCCTTATTTTCCTAACTATAATTATAAAAATTCCTTTTATATTTGTAAGTGAAATATTATACGCTTTCTTTAGCAATCTCTTATCCTCAAACACTGCTACCATTATTTGGAACCTAATCTTTGATATCCTCTACATTATAACAGCTCTTATCATTCTCATAAACACAATCAACAAAAAAGCCCAAGAACTAGAAAATCCCCCAAAAAAAGATGCCTAAACATCTTTTTTATTTATCAGACATATAAATATCATAATACTCATCATAAGTAAGACCTGACTCTTTAACCTTTGTGGCAAGTTCTACTCCCAAATATCTAAGATGCCATGGCTCTTCTATAAACTGTGTAATATGTTGCTTTCCCTTAGGATATCTCACAATAAACCCATACTTATACGAATTTTCTAACATCCATTTATAATCACTATCAGTTAAATTACTTGTTAGTGTCCTACTTCTAATATCTACTGCTAACCCCAGTTGATGCTCAGAATGTCCAGGTCTCGCTGAATAAGTATCCGCTGCCGCCTCACCATCTCTATTTTTATAATTATTATATAATCTTCTTTGAGTGTCCATTGACCTATAAGTACTAAATGGATAAAATATTACATTATCAACTAAACCAGCTGCCACTAATTCCTCATAATGCTCCGCTGCTTCTTTTCGCATCTTATATGTTCCACAAGACAAGACCACCAAGTCATCTGGTGTATACCCCTCGGGTATTTTATGATACTTATTAACAAGCAAAGTTATATCATCCATCTCCTCTAACTTATAAGTCTCATAATCCTGATAACCAGGCTTATCCAATCCAATATTAACATAAGTAACAACCGTTTTCACATCAAGTTCCCTATTTTTTTCACCATAACTTAAATAACGCTCCAAATTATCCATCCGAAAATTACTTAACCCACTTAATTTCAATATATCCACATATTCCATATCTAATAATATGTTTATATCCTGACTAAAATTCTTCAAAATATAATTAATTTCTTCACTACTATATTTCTTCTCTAAAAGTTTATTCACATTATCTGTAAAATTAGTTACTTCCCTATACTCTATCTCATAATAATTATCAATATAATCTTCTAATAAATTATCCTCCTCCAAAAAAACTTCAACCGTTTTCGAATACTCTCTATCATCCAACTTCCCACATCCTCTACAACTATTTAATGCCGCCTGAGCTTTCTCACTATAAACACTTTTCTCTTTTAGTGGTGTATCATCATTTCTTTTAATCCACCGCATCACAACAATTGTCATTACCACAACTAAAGCCACCCCTAAAATAATACCCAATCCTATAAATATTATCTTCCAAACTTTATTACTCTGCATCAAAACAACTCCTCTCTATATATACATCTAATATAATTATATAGTATTTAATACTAAAAATCAAACATTAGCTATTTTTTCCTCCTTGAATTAACTCTCATTTTATGCTATTATGTATACGGATGAAAGAAATTCATCAAATAAAAAATATAAACTTCATCAGGAACTTAACATTTATCTATAACCTTTCTTGATGATGTTAAATATTTTTTATTCTCCCTAGTTATTAAACCTATGTTTCCTTTCCATCATAGGTATACCTACTCTCGTTTGTAGGTAATGCTATTTTCATAATTAATTAGGGTATGCTTAACATCAATTGATGTTAAGCTTTTTATTTCCGCTAACTTAACCCTTGTAAAGCCTAAATATTTTACGTCTAATAAAACATTTTTATTTACAGTTTTAACCCATAAGTGCTATAATTTAATTGGTGATTTATATGACAAAAAAAATTATATTAACTGGCGATAGACCAACTGGCAAACTTCATCTTGGCCACTACGTTGGTAGTCTTAAAAAAAGAGTTGAACTCCAAGAAAACCCTGAATATGACCAATATGTATTCATCGCGGACTTACAAGCCCTAACTGATAACGCTCGTGACCCCAAAAAAATACGTGAAAGCCTAAAAGAAGTAGCAATCGACTACTTATCCGTAGGTCTAGACCCTAAAAAAACTACTATATTCGTCCAATCCCAAATACCTGAACTAACTGAACTTACGAACTATTACTTAAACTTAGTTACTCTATCTCGTCTAAAACG
>CANOGG010000060.1 GCA_947565485.1 uncultured Mycoplasma sp.
CTACAATTGTCACATACGAAACATCACTTGGAACCGTTAAAGTATAATAATTATCTTCTTTATTAAAAGGCTCATTAAATGTTAAATCAACTCCATCTTTCTTAACAAAAAGATTCGTCAAATAATTATCAATTGATTTTTCTCTCTCCACATTTAATATATACGTCCTATAAATTCCAATCGCTGATTTCACCTTTATTTGAAACCTATTATTTCCTACAACTAAGTTAAAGTCCCCAATTCCACTTACAATCTTTGACGAACTATCCTGTGTTTTAGCATCAATATTTATTGTCGCTATCTCATTACCCACTCTCACATTATACTCTAACACTTCTGGGTCAAACTCCGGACTTAAACTTCCCTCAGAAACATATAACTCTCTTAAATAGTTATTCGTCGACAAACTTCTATTAACATACAAAATATATTCTTTAGTTGTTACCATATCTCTAGCTGTAACTAATATCTTAACTTCATTCATTCCAACACTAAAGTTTTCATTCTCACTTGTTATATCTACTCTTGCCTCACTATCCCTCGGAATAGCCTCTATCACTAGTTTATCTAAACTATCTATCTCATTATTGACATTGATATAATACTCCGTTAAAAGAGCATCAAACTCACTATCCAACTCATAATCCTGAACATCTAAACTCACCAAATCTGCTGAAATCAAATCTCTTCTATTAACTATAATTTTATATATTTTTATATTTCCACTCTCACTAGTTACACAAATCTCAATTTCATTTCTTCCAACATCCAAGTTATAATCTCCAAAATCACTCGTCGAAGCATTAATATCCTCTAAAGTTCCTGTTACTCTAATACTTGCCACATCATTTAGAACATCAACACTATACTCCAAAATATTAGGCTTAAACTCCGGACTAAGTACTCCCGCACTCACCATCAAGCTAGCAAGATTATTATTATCCGAACCATCTTTCGCAATAATAATCGTATACTTCTTCATCGTCCCCGCTTCACTCTCAACAACTATTTCAAACTGATTACTTCCAACGAATATTTTTTTAAGCCCTATACCTGTCACTATCGCATTTTCATCCTCAGGTCTTGCATTTATAATAACACTCTTAACTCCGTTTGGTACATCTAAAGTATAAACATTTATCCCTTTATGAAAATCTGGCACTAATGTATATCCCTCAACTTCCAAACTTGCTAAATTATTATTCTTACTTGGACTCTTAGTAAGAGCTAACGTATAATCTTTTGTTGTAACCTCATCTGGTGCCGTCACTCTAATCACTATATCTTGACTCGCAGGAAAACTACTTATATCTATTGTATTTAATCTTATCTCATTAAGTGGCTCAAAAACTCCTCCCTCAAGTTTTCCAATCTGATATGTAGCATCTGTCTCACTTGGGCTTATTGTAGTAAATTCAAGCTCTGTTCCACTAACCGTTAAACCATACTTATCTATATCTTTATTAAACGCCGGTATTAAACTACGTCCCTTAACTATTAGACTAGCCAGTGTCGCATCACTGCTTCTTTTTCTCGTAACCACAATTTGATAATCTTTTTCTACCCCATCAGTCCCCCGCACTAAAATACTTATCAAATTTTTACCTACTTTTAGATTATAAGTCCCATTTCCCTCAACTTTAACATCACTACTAAAAGCTCTCGCCGTCACTGTAATATCTTTAACATCATTAGAAACTTCTAAAGTATAATTAAGTCTATCTGAACTAAATGTTGGCACCACATCTCCTCTATTAGTCTCTAAAATCTCTAATGCTAAGTTCTCTGTTGTCACTTTCTGTCTTATCACATTAACTTTATAATCTTTAGTATTAACTCCATCCTGCGCTGTCACTCTAATTATAAAAGCTTTCGAAACCCCTATTTCTAAAGCCCCCGTATTATCTAATATTTCATAAGTCGCATTCTTATCTTCAGGTACAGCCTCAATATGAACCTTACTAAAATCGTCTATCTCCTCTGGCACATAAACATCATAAACAATCGTTGTCTCTCTAAAATTAGGCTGTAACGCTCCCTCATGTACATATAAGAAAGCCAAATCATCATTCTGTGACTTATCTCTTACTACTTTAACTTTATAATCCGTATAAGTATTATCTTCCGCCGTAACTCTAAGAGTAATGATATTCTCTTCTCCAACATTAAGTTTATAATACCCATTACCACTAACCACTGCTTTACTAGAATTAGGCAGCCCTGTAATCTCAATACTATTTATCTCATATTGCACATTAATAAGATAATTAGTCTCATCACTCTTAACAACTTCACTACCCTGATTATTTATCACCATCTTTAATGTACTATCATTACTCTTAAGTCTATTTACCACAATCGTATAAGTATTCTCTTCCCCTTTTTCACTAGTTACCACAAGTTCTATCGTATTATTACCAGTCATTAAGGAATATACCCCATTACCCTTAACCACTGCCTTATTAGAATTAGCCACTCCTGTAATCTCTAAACTACTTACACTATCATCTACTGTTATCGTATAATTATTTTGTGTTGGCCTAAACTCTTCATTAAGACTAATTCCTTCTGGTAATAAAATATTCTTAAGTGTTTTATCATCATCAACATCTCTACTTACATGAATCGTATAAACTTTATAAGACTTATCTTCCGCCACACTCGTAACCACTATATCTTGACTGTCACTTGTAATAACATTCCCTTTAACTGTATAAGTCGTTGTCTCTACCTCTGGTGTCGCTGTAACTTTCAAATCTTTTGTATCTTTATCCACTGTTAAATAATACTCAGTCTCATTCTTATCAAAATCTGGCACTAAGCGAAAACCATCCACTTCAATATTACTCAAATTGGCATTACTATTCTTCTTTCGATAAATAACTATTTCATACTCATTCTTATATTCTCCTGCTGTAACTGTAACTTTAACATTATTTACCCCTGGAACTAAAGCAATTTTCCCATTACCCGTTACACTAGCATCCAAACTCTCTGCCTCAGTTAAAACAGTCACTTCGCCTATTTCATTTGATACTGTTAACGTATAATTATTTAACAATTTATTAAACTCTGGTGCTATCTCTAGTATATTATTATCTTTATCCTTAATCTGCAAATCTCTTAAGAATACATTTGTATCTTGCTCTTTATACATATGAATAACATAAGTCTTTGTCGTTCCATTCTTCGACGTAACCGTAATAAAACAATCATTCATTCCTATTCTTAAATCTGTATTACCTTTAATTGATGTCACACTAGCATCTGGTGACTCTGGAACTGCTACTACCTCATAACTTGTATATGACCCCTCTATATTAAGATAATACTCATATACATTTTTCGAGAAATCTAGAACTTCCATATCTGGATTTTGTATAGCAAGACTCTTTAAATTAGCATTACCTGCATCATCTCTAGTAATACTATACAAGTATTCATTTATTGTTACTCCATCTTCTGCGACCACTTTAATCTTAAACTTATTCTCTCCACTATCAAGTGTATATAACCCACTCTCGGTCTCTACATAATCATCTCCATCATACTTATAATATGTAATCTCTTGATAAACGCTTCTTGGATACGCTCTAAGCTCAATCTCTTCTGTTACAAATGGTACTATAATCTCATAATTTAGTATCTCACCATCAAAAGTATAATTACAATATGCTTCATTCTTTTTACACAAATAACTTGATAATTTATTAAGTTTAATATTAAGTGGTGATGCATCACTAGAACCATCTCTATGCACATGAATAGTATAATTTCTCACACTTCCATCAGTGGCCGTCACACTTACCACATAATCTTTATCACCTGGCTTAATATCAAATACTCCTATTCCCGTCACTGTTGCATTCTTATCTTTAGGAATAGCCCCAATTTCTAACTTTGCATCAGTCTCGCCCAAATTTAAATTATATTCAAACACTCCTGTTTCAAACTCTGGACTAAGAACGCCTTTCGAAACTACCAACTGATCTAAATAATTATCTGATGATACTAGTGATAATAACTTTATCTTAACTAAACCATCACCACTATTACCATGGCCTGATTGATAATGCCCATTATTTTTATCCGGCATCATAGTTAGACTTCCTCTCGTACTAGTCCAATCATAACCCTTACCATCAATCATTAACGTATTAATAAATTTCTTTCCACTATAATGTATCTCCTGATTCGTAAAAACTAAATTATTAGCCATTGAAGTCTCATCAAGCGCATTACTTCCTAAGTGACCTGATATAAATGACGACCCTGAAGCACCTGAACTAACACCACTACCGATGCAGCCGCCACCTCCGCCGCCGAAGTAACCGCCGCCTCCGCCGCCACCATAAGTACCACTTTGTCCATCAGTTCTAATAACTCCTCCAGAACCTCCAGCACCAAAACTACCTCGAGCTCCCTGCGAACAATAAGTAACTCCACCAGGTGCGCCACCAGCAGTTTGTGTTGCTCCTGTTGCAAGTGTATGGTTAACTCCTTTTAAAGCGCCACCATACCCATTAAGGCCACCTCCAGCACCGCCATAAACTTTAACACTTTGATAAAGAATTGACCCGCCACCTCCAGCTGCTACCATTATTCTTGACTTCAAACTATCAAAATTATTCCAACTACCACTAACAAGTCTTATATCTGTGGCACCACCGCCACCTCGTTCTATACCGTCATTAGTTTTCGTTCCACCAGAAGCTCCACTATTATACCCAGCATTTCTATCCTCAGTCGTACTTCCTACATAAATATATAGCTTTTCTCCTTGCGCTAAAAGAATCTCACCCTTAGTATAAGCTCCCTCACCCCCATAAAGGCCATCAAAGCTTCCGCCTTGTGCTCCCCAAGCTTCTATATTATAATACCCACTAACAGGTGCTATAAATTCATAATACGGTACTCCACTATCATAAGGATAATCATGGTCATGCTCACTCAAATCTGTATTTCTAATAATTTTTATCTCATAAACTGTTGGCTCTAACCCATCTTTTGTAACTGTTACAGTAATAACTGAGTCTTTAGATGATGAAATATAACTATTTCCTTCAACTTTAACTTGTGCTCCCAAAGAAGCAGGTATTGCCTCCACATCTAAACTCATCACATTAGGCAATAATTTAATTTCATACTCCAAAATATTCGGCTGGAACTTCAACATCGAAGCATCACCATTTAAAACTAGACTCTTAAGTTTCGTCGTCTCTTTTTTCACTATATGTACTTTATATTCATAATCTAAATTAGTATCCTCAGACCGTACTAATAAAGAAACATCTAATCTCGAAGCATCTCCAAAAACTTTAACTCCTCCCCCTGTTACTTCTTGCCCTGGATAAGCAACTATTCCATCAACAACTACAAAAGGATAGATATCTAGAACTTCTACTGTATACTCTAAAACTTCCGCCTCAAAATCTGGTATTTCCAAACCATTTACTAATATTCCCTTTAAAATCGGCGCTGAAGAATATTCTCTCTTAATATTTATAACGTAAGTATTCGACTCATTATGTGGATTAGTAACTTTTATCTCTAATTTACTATCTCCAGGCTTTACTATATATTTCCCATTACCCTCAATCTTTAAATCATAATCACTATTAATACCTAGTAACTCAACTTCCACCTCTTCATCAGTTAAAAACATTGTATATGAAAAATTATCTGGACTAAAAGACTCTTCTAATATTCCTCCAGTCACTTGAAGGTCAGTTAACACCGGTTCTACATGTTCCATTAAATATATTTTAGCATATCCATTTCCACTATTACCAGCAATCGTTGTTGTCCCATCCCACGAAGGCATATTGGTAACTGCTCCAGCCGCTGTTGTCCAAGCCTTACCAGCACCATCAATCATTTTAGTATTTTGAAAAACTTTATTACTATAATGTGTTGCGCTTCCTGTATGCGTTATAGCTGAAGATGTCGAAGTCTGAAGAATCGAATTAGACCCATTATGTCCTGATATATATGACGAACCTGAAGAACCAGAACTAACTCCTCCTCCAGCGCCACCGTAGTAGCCACCGCCACCACCGCCACCATAAGTGCCAGAACCAGACGTTCTAATATGACCTCCCTCGCCACCAAAACCAAAAGACCCCTTAGCTCCCTGAGAACAATCTGTATAACCACCTGGTGTTCCTCCTGATGTTTGAGTAGCACCTACTGCTAAAGGATGAGTATATCCTTTAAGTGAAGCCCCATACCCATTAAGACCTCCTCCAGCACCACCGTAAACATATGTTGCCTGATAATAAATGGCCCCGCCACCTCCGGCAGCCACCATTATTCTCGACTTCAAACTTTCAAAATCATTCCACTCTCCCGGAACAAGTCGCACATCTGTTGCTCCGCCGCCACCGCGCTCATTACCATCACTTGTCTGAGTTCCTCCGTTAGCTCCTCCATTATAACCACCTATTCTGGTCTCAGAAGAATTTCCTACATAAAAATATAATTTTTCATTAGCCTGTAACTCAATCTCTCCTGAAGTATACGAACCTTTACCACCGTAATTACCGCCGTAACTTCCACCTTGTGCTCCCCAAAGCTCAATTTTATATCTTCCCGTTTTTGGAACTATAAATGTCTCATAACCACTTCCCTTAGCATTATATTGAAAAGACGCCCCCGGAAAATCACTTCTTATAACATGAAAAGTATATTCTATATCTGGTACCCCATCTTTTTTAGCCACCATCGTTACAGTTTGTTCCCCAATTCGTAAAAAAGAGTCACTAAAAGTATAAGAATAATTCTTATCAATATTCTTAACATCCAAACTAGACACCCAAAAAGGCACAATAAAACTATAATCTAAAACATTCTCTCGAAATTCAAAACTAACCCCCTCAAATTCCAAAGTTTTTAAAGACTTAACTACTTTTCTTGGTAATAACTTATAAACTGATAAATTTCCCTCTTCATCAATAATAGATATAATATGTTCTTTCCCCTCTTTTAAAGTTACTTTCCCGGCATTAATAACTAATGCTCTATTATCTACTAATTCAAAATTTATCTTTGTCTCCATTGTACCAAATTTCTAACGAAAAGTCTTCTATTTTAATTAAAATGCTTGCA
>CANOGG010000061.1 GCA_947565485.1 uncultured Mycoplasma sp.
CATTATATTCCTATCGAATTCTCTTTTGAAAAAGTGCAGACTATTTATTTAGTAAAAGCATGTTTTCCTTTATTTTTAGGCTCATTCTTATCATTATACATTTATAATGTCCCAAAATACGCCATAGACTTTCTTGGCTCGGAAGAGGAAGTGACTTATTATTCCATTATCTAAATCAACATCTACTGTATTATTACCAACACTAAATATAATAGCTGGTAAATCATTAAATGTAGCGGGTTGAGTTTGTGATACATAATAATTTAATTCTTTCAAACTGTTATAAACATCACTTTTAGGTAAGTACATAACTATCGACCTCCTTTACAATTTTTAGCTAAATTGTCTTTTACACCATTTTTAAATAATTGCTTTATGTATTTTTCGTTTTGCTTTAATGCTGGATACATATAAGGTTGAGCAACTTGTCCTTTAGTTTGATAAAAAGTCTCGCCTCCGTCGGGTGTAAATACCCAAGGAGTATCACGATAGGATAAATTAAGACCCTCTACTTTATAAGGATAAGTACCACTACCTTTAATACCAGTACCAAACTCAACATAAGGAGCATATTGTACATTTGTATAAACACGTCCCTCTAAATTCTCGCCTCTTTTGTTAACCTCCATGTGAATACTCCCAGCAAGGTTACCAGTATCAACTGGGGCTAAGGCTTTAGCTTGAGCATGTACTACTTTCGTAGCTTGTACCATTTTCTCCTTTAAGTCCATACCAGCAATTTTATTTAAACGCTGTGTTAAACGGTCAACGTTTTTGACTGTTACTGTCGCCATTTTGTAGCAACTACGAGTACATGACTATCACTAGGTAAAATATCAGTAACATTGTATATAATTTCTCGATACTTAATCATGTCGTTAATTTCGAGTAAATTATAATCGGTTGTTATCGATACATCTATGTTATAGTCAAGTCCGTACTCCTCTTGTATTTGCTTACAATTTGAAAAATTAACATTACCTTTAAATGTATCTTTCACATCATAGCCTTTGGTATTTACTCCACCCTCAGCGTCAATAGTAGTATTTTTAACTAATATTTCTACATCTTTGTCGTAAAATACCTTAGCTATTTGTTTCGTCATATTTTTTGGGATATACAACTTTAACCCTCCTATATCTACTAAGTAAACCAGTAAAGCCAGTAAATAACTCCTCGTCGCTTACTGTTGTAAAATACTTGGTTACCTCGTTGGCGTATGATATAGACTGTCCGTTATCGCTAATACTCGTAACAACTTGGTTAACAGCTGTATTGTCCTCGTTTGATATTTCTATCTCTTTAAGACATTTCTTTAAACCAGTATTAACTATATTAGCTAAAATACGCTCTATCTTAGTAGGTATAGTCTCGCTGTTTAAATAAAGTTGTACTCTATCCAATACCTCGCCAATAGCAAAATCAACAATACCCTCGTTGTCTTGTTCTATCGTATCAATATTTTTATTTATAATTTTTAAGTATTTCTTTATGTTAGCGATTATTTCGTCCATACTTACACCTCCTCATACAGTAGACTGTTATAACTAATTATTTTCTTTAGCACTAATTAACTCTAAAAGTTCAGCCTTAGTAACTTTGTTACCGTATTCGATACCCATTTCTTTGGCTTTCTTTTTTAGATCATTTAAAGTAGGCTCGTTATCAGCCTTTTTATTTCCGTCCACTAATTCGTAAATGTCCGTATATTTTTCATATTGAGCAATTAACTTTTCATTTTTTACATGCTCTAATACTCCAGTTTTCTTATTTTTAAATGTTTTCATATTTCCACCGTTTCCTTTTCTAATATATTTTTATTTTTCAACTTAATTAAATTGTTTCAACATATTTAATTAAGTCTGGCATAACAGCCTTTGTACCTTTAGAGAAAAATAACTCTAAACCATAGTCGTTAGATAATGGTATTTTTTCAGCTTCGTACTCGTCAGTAGTAACTAATTGACCAACAGCTCCGTCTATCATACAAATAGCGTCTTTTGTTTGTCTATGATTACTAAAAATTCTAACTTTGTGGAAGATTTCGTCGTTAAGACCATTTATTGAGTTTGGTATACTATCAATATAGTTAGCTAATTTACCATATACACTTGGTGTAACAGTTAAAACTAACATATCGCGATCAACACCGTCTACCCAGTCATTTTTAGTAGTTTCTACATTTTGAATAAGTGTTTCCAATTTTTCGGCTAAAGCTGTAATATCAGCTGGTATAGTTATAGCTGTCCCCTCTTCCTCAGCCTTAGCAAAGAACTCAGTATCTAAATAAGCTATCATACGTTTAGTATGATTAGTTTTTCTCTTTTCAGCGATACCACTAACTCCATGTAATTTTAAGTCTTTTTTAGTAAATTCTTCCACAATTTCTTTATCAGTATCAACGTTAATTGTTACCTTACCACTATTTTTTACTTTATCTCCCTTACCATTAGTACGAGCTGTACCTTTATCATTAACTTTAGCATTAGCAAACCTAGAGATTTCAACACTACCAGTAGTAGGATCTCCACTATAGTTTTTATTTTTAATTTGCTCTGAGATAGCTCCTTTTTGTACAGCCTCAATTACGTCTCCGTAAGTTTCAGCTAATTTATCCTTTTCAGTATCATTTATATAAATACTTAAAGCGTCTTGTCTTGCCATATATACATCACTCTCCTATTTCTTAATTTTTTGGCATTAAAAAGCCGACATAACTTTTTTAGGTTTGTCGGTATTATCATTATTATTTGAATTAGAAAAGTCCGTTGGTGGAGTGCCTTTTAATTTATCAGTTACTCCAGTCTCTACCGACTTGTTATATGTTTTTGCTAGTTTTTCGATGTTATCCTTTGTTTTGGTTTCGTCTAAATCTACAACAAAGTCCACTAAGTCAATAGGGATATGTTTAGCTTGTAGTAATTCTTGAGCTTGTAACTTTCTTTCACGTAAAGTAATTTCGTCCTCACGTGCTTTAAGTTCAGCCTCTCTCTTACTTTTAGCCTCCTTTTCTCTTTCT
Source organism: uncultured Mycoplasma sp. (assembly GCA_947565485.1). GTDB lineage: Bacteria > Bacillota_I > Bacilli_A > RF39 > UBA660 > Caccenecus. The sequence continues at coordinate 3,020 of CANOGG010000061.1, forward strand.
TCCTCAGTTAATTTAGCTTGGCGTCTTTCTTCGGCTAAAGCATTAGCGACAGCGTCTTTAATAGCTTGATCATTTTTTGCTTTTTCCTCAGCTCTTATTTTTCCAGCTAAATTATCCATATCAGTTTGAGAAAAACTTTTATTTCCAGCGTTCTTGTCCTCGTTAGTAGGTACATTAGCTGTATTTGTACCTTGAGTAGTAGTTTTGTTATCTTCCATACAAATAACCGTCCTTTCTCCGTTTTACGCCCGTCGGCTAAATTTATGAAAAAAGACACCTTTGATAGTGTCTTAATTCCAATATTGGTAGCTAGATTAAGCATTTCTCTTAATATTGCCCTCGGCTTTCGTTTCCTACTCCCCAACGGTATACTATATTTGTATGACTAGCTATATTTGGTAGACAAGTTAGGACTTGAACCCACGACCCCACGGATATAAGCCGTGTACTCTAACCAACTGAGTTACTTGTCTATATTATGACGTTTAAAACGTCATAAATGGATAAAAAAATAAAAGGTAGTTTCTAAACCTCATATAAACTACATGTCTCGCCCCAATTTTGTTTTATAAATAAAAAACTAAGCAAACGTCAATACTAGATATATTTAAAGGTGGCTATACCAAAATTATGGATAAGATCAAACGGCGAGATTTCCAAGTATTAAAAAAAAAACGCTTTATTTTGCGTCTTTCAATTCATTTAATGATTTTGTTATTTCGTCAACTTTCTCTTTTGCGTTTTTTAATTGTCTCTCAATATCCTTTTTTCTTTCAGCTGTTATATTTGGGTCTAAAAGTTGACTTTCTAAATTAGTTATCGTAGGTCTATAATTATTTAAAGCATTTTCATACATAGCGATACATTGTTCATTTGACATTGTTATCCTCCTCATTTATGGTTTGACTTTCTAAAAGTTTATAATACTCATTATAACTATCAATAGCTTTTTGTGGAGCTTTATCAGTTAATATGTATTGTCTTTTTGGAGGAATTTTAGCCCCCTTTACTAAAAAATAAGGTACATCGTTTACACACCACTCTATATTTTCAACATACCACTCTTTATTTTTTAAAAAGTATGGTTTTTCTAGCAACATATTACATCACTCCTTTTAAGTATTCTTTTATAGCTTTACCAAGGTCATTAGGTTTACCACTTTCCATATTAGCAAAACACTCAGCAAAAAACTCTTTACTACTTTGTCTACCGTATTTAGATAGATTATCATTTAAGTTAAAGTCTTTATTATTTTTAAGTGCTATACCGTATATGTCTTGAGCTATTTTATCACATATATTATTTTCATAATCACGTAATAGTTTTTTAGCCTCATAATCAGTAGTAGCATTCAATAAGTTTTTCTTATATAAATTAAACTCATTTGGGTTGTTTATATTATACTCATTTATTAAATAATTTTCAACTAAATGACCAAACTCATGATTTAATGCGTATGTGTCAATACTTTTATCACTACAAGGCATAAAATGACCAGTTTTTAAACCTTTGTTAATAGTTTTTTGGTATGTACTATATTTATTGTAATAATTATTAGATAAGTAAATACCCAAACGTTTCATATCGTAACTATGTGATGTAACAGCTATAGCGTCAGTTGTTTTACCACCAAAACTTAAACTATTATCTTTAATAAACTTACCAACTTTAGGATACTTATTTAATAACTCACTCAAGCGTTTTGTATTTGTTTCAACTAAGCCTTTATTTAATTTACTCAACGATTTCGTATTGTAAATAACATTTTGACTTGTTCTAAACATGTTGTTTTTAGTATCTACTACGTTATGTTGTTTTAACCAGTCTTTATAGGATATATTGTCAATTATCTCAGTTTGACCAGTTATAGGGTTTTTAGCTCTACGCTTTAGTGTCTTTTCCATTTCTTCCCCTAAATATCCACGTGTTTTACTACGACAGTTAGGGTGTAATGGTGGGAAATTAACACCAACCTCTTTATCTTTATAATCAAACACTTTGTTATCCATGTTTTGACATTTTTTACTTGTACGACTATCTAAGGTAGCAACAAAAACATATTTATCAATACCCATTTCCTCATAAGCCATAGCGTCAGCCTCATTGTTAAAATGGTTTGTTTCAGTACGTACAAGTCTCTCAGCATAATACTTACTAACATTAAATCTATCTTTAATTTGTTTAGTAGTCTTTTCTATACTTTGACCACTTAATAACGCACCACCAAGTACTTGACTTAAACTATCGGCTAAAATATCAGTATTACCCCATATACGCCCGCTGTAATTTCCACCGCTCCATTTTTCATTTAATAAAGCGTTAGTTAACCTATTATCTATTTTATTAAAACTAAAGTCATAACCAGTACCCATTTGTGTATCATAAACAGCTTTATAATAGCTATTGTTTATAACACCTTTATAGCACATAGTTTGCTCCATTTCTTCTTTAGGATATATTTGTTTAGCCTTAGCGTATATTTGAGCTTGTATTTGTTCTAACCTTGATATACGAGATTTATAATTATCTTTGATATATTTATCTAAGCCTTGACGTTTCATTTGCTCCCACGTTTTCTTTGTTTCACTACGTGTAAGTAATTCTCTCAGCTTTTGAGTATCTAAACCCGTCTCTTTAGAATAGTTTTTATATACTCTCGCTATTTCTTTATCAATGTCTTTATATGCTTGATCATATATCTTTTTTATACGTTTAATATAGACATCACTTGTTTTCTCAGCCTCACTTAAACGTTTTATAGCCCTTTTATCCCAATAACTAGAAGATTTAGCCATAGCTTACACCTCCTAGTTATTTAAAGTATCGTCCAAAGTATCTTTATTATCTTCTTTATTATAGCCCATGTTTTCTTGAGCTTGACCCTCATTATTGGCGTCTCCTATTTCATTATCAATAAAGGCTTGGTCGTATGAGCTTTTAGGCTTAGCCTCGTCCTCTTGTTTCTTCAACTCAACAATTTCGCTAGCGTCTTTAACAAACGATAATAAAGATACCAAAGTCTCAGCGTCTACATAATCAGCTAAGTTATTTATCATTTGTGACGTTTCAAGGTCATTACTTGGTAAGTTTCTAGTAAATACAGCGTCTACCTCTTCTATTGGTACCTCGTCCATTTTAGCGATAGCTACTAAATAATTGTTATACAGTTTAAAACGCTCCATTAAGCCTTTTTCCATATAACGCTCTTTGTTTTTGATGTTTTGTTCAAAAGCCAATAGCTTATATCTAATAGCAACACCACTACTATTACCTACAAAGTTCTCGTCACTCATGTTTGGTACCATTGATATTTTATGTATATCATTCTCAAGATTTTGTCTCAAAATATCAACATCGCCCTCTTGTAGTGTTTTAACTAAATACTCAACTCTACCGTCACTTGGTATATTTGCTAACATACGGCTTTCTTTTAACATATCGGCTTGCTCGTCATCAAAGTCCATACCATACATACAAAGTATAGCGTCCACTAATTGCTCTTTATCATTAACTCTATCACTTTGTAATAAGTTATATGCGTCAATTAAGCTAATTACTGGCTCAAAATCTCCCAAAAACTCGGGGTTGTTTTTGTATTCTATAATTGGTACTTTTCCAAAAGCATGATCCTCGTCTTTACCAACTTGAGATAAACTTTTACTATATGATTTATAAGTACGTATGACTTTATCGTCTACATAAATTATTTCATAATATTTAAAAGTTTTTCCTTTATAAATAGGTCTATATATTAAACCAAAAAGTTTATTATGCTCAACAGTATCGTCATATACTATAATAGTATTTTTATTATCACTTTCACAACTACGAGGCTCTGCGTCCTCATTAGCATAAACATACTCATACTGTTTACCAAAAATAGATACATCTTTTGATATTTCACTATCAAGGTCGTTGATAGTTTGTTTTTTATACATATCTAAAATTGGCTGTATATCATAACCCTCACTAACTTGATAATCAACTGGGTTACCAAGTAAATAACCAACATTCGTGTCGGTTATGTATTTAGCG
>CANOGG010000062.1 GCA_947565485.1 uncultured Mycoplasma sp.
TTTTGAAAAAAATCAAATTACTAGGTTGAGGACAACGTCTTCCGTATGCTATAATATTAAAAGAAAACCTAAGATAAACTCATTCACAAATACAAAAATCATAAAAAGTCAAAAATAAAAGAAATCTAAAATAAAGAAAGAGAAGTGAAAAAATGTCAGATGTCGAAAATAAAAATAATTTATTAATTTATAAAAATAAAGATGGAAACATTATTGTTGATGCCATGTATAAAGATGAAACTTTATGGCTATCTCAAAAAGGAATGTCTAAAGTATTTGATTGTAGTACTGATAATATTTCTTTACACTTAAAAAATATATTCAAAAATAACGAACTAAACAAGAATTCAGTTACCGAGTATTCCTCGATAACTGCCTCTGATGGCAAAAAATACAAAACCAAAATATATAATCCCGATACTATAATTGCTGTCGGATACTGAATCAATTCCAAAAAAGCCACCGAATTTAGAATATGGGCAACCAAAATATTAAAAGAATATATAACCAAAGGCTTTGCTCTAAATGATACCAGATTTATCCAAGGTAATAAATATGAAACAAAGTATTTTGATGAATTTAGAAAGAATCAAAACTCTGATATTTTAAAGAATTTATATAGAAAAAAATTAATAAGGAGTATGTTATGCAAGATTTAATGAAAACAAATTGTTATGATGTAGAAGATACAATGATTATAACTGGAAGTTGCTTACAAAGAATGCAACCCAAAGCTTATAATAATTTAAAAATTATTTCAAATAATATTTATGATGTTTGTTTAGAAAGCTGTCATCTAAACATGGTAATAACAAAAATAATAGGTATACTATGTAGAGTAAAGGTTAAAAAATTAATTTTTGCTTCTGTAGATAAGTCACCACATTTGTATTCAACTTCATTATATCGAAAATGAAATAAGAAAGGCTATGAATATAGATAGTATCGAAATTATTCATTATGTGGCAGAGAATAATGAGCTTATTAAAATAGAGAACGAAACGATAAAAAAATCTAAGTCTCTTAGTGAACTAGAAAAAGAAAAAATAGGAATTTAAATAATAACGATATTGTGCCACTCATAGAAAATAATAAAATAAAAACGGAAGTGATAATAATGAATAGAAAAAAGGAAATGATAACAAATAATCTGAATGAATTAACAGATATAGAAAATATTTATCAAGATATCCAAAATAAGATAATAATTGCTCGGGAAAAAATGTATAAACATATCGATACCACCATGACCGAAGTGTACTGGTATGTTGACAAAAAAACTTATGAATTATCTGAAAATAGCACCAAAGCAAGTTATGGAAAAAAAATAATAGGAGTCTTATCTTCTAAATTAATTAGTGAGTTTGGAAGTGGCTTTTCTCCTGTTAGTTTAAGAAGAATGCGCCGGTTTTATGAAATATATCCAATATGGTCGCCAGTGCCGACCGAATTATCTTGGTCCCATTTTCAAGAATTAATTAAAATTGATAGAAAAGAAGAAAGAGAATTTTATGAAATTGAATCAAAGTCTAACTGGGGTTACAGAGAGTTAAATAGACAAATAAATACCAAGCTTTATGACCGATACATAATTTCACCTGATAAAGAAAAAATCATAAATGAATCCAAAAAAGGGTTGATTGAACGTCAACCAGAAGAAATTCTAAAATCACCATATATTTTTGAATTTGCCGGGTTAAAAGAAAACAAAAATTATTTAGAAACAGACTTAAAAAAAGCCTTATTATCTCATTTAATAGAATTTCTCCTAGAATTAGATTGCGGCTTTTCCTTTGTTGCTAACCCACAAAGAATAAAAATAGGTTCTGATTATTATTATCCTGATTTGATATTTTATAATAGATTATCAAGATATTGGTCAAAGGGGGATGTATGTCAATTATTATAAAAAAACCCAAATGATAGATGGTAAAAATGAACCCCTAGGTATTCTTCTTTGTGCTGATAAAGGTGATGCTGTAGTTGAAATGAGCTTGGAAGATAATATAAAGAACATCTATACTTCCAAATATTTAACATATTTACCAACCAAAGAGGAATTAATATAATAAAAGAAGAAAAAGAATTATACGAACTTGCCCATGAGGAAAAATTAAATATAAAAAAATAAGAAAGGTGTTAAAAAAATGAATGAAAAAAATACTCTAAATTATTATCCTGGCCACATGGAAAAGGCCAAAAGACTAATGTTAAAGGAATACCAAAACATTGATATTGTCTACGAACTTATTGACTCCCGTATTCCCAAATCATCTAAAATCAAAAATATCTATGATATAATAGGAAACAAGCCTAAAATTTTAATCATGACTAAAAAAGACTTATCAGACTCCATACTAACTGAAAAATGGCGTATCTACTATGAACATCTAGGAACTAAAGTAATTGTCGCTGACTTAAATAATGACAGTGATATCAAATTAATCATTGATGCTACCCATGAATTAATGCAAACTCTCCAAGAAAAAAGGGCCGAAAAAGGGTTAAACAAAAAAGAAATCCACGCTCTTGTAATTGGCATTCCAAACGTTGGCAAATCAACTCTCATCAATCGCTTGGCTGGTAAAAAAGTCGTTGATACTGGTAATCGCCCTGGTATTACCACTCATCTTAAATGGCTGAAAACCCCTCATGGTATAAGATTATTAGATACCCCAGGCATTCTTTGGCCTAAAATCGAAAATAAAGAAGTCGCTTTAAACCTTGCTGCTATCTTCTCTATTAAAATTGAAGTAGTCGATGTTAACGAAGTAGCTATGCATATATTAAATAAACTAAACCGTTACTATCCTCAAAAACTAATGGAACGCTATAACCTAGAGGGTGGTCAAATAGAATTAAATTTGGAAGAAGCATATAATAAAATAGGCGTTAAAATAGGTGCTACTAGAGGAGGAGAAACTGACTATGAACGTGTCAGTAATCGTATTATAAATGATATCAAAGATGAATATATTAAAGGGATAGTGTTTGACAATGAAATCTGATTTATTAAAATATGAACGTGAATTATACCAAAATAATATCACCTTAATCGCTGGTGTCGATGAAGCGGGCAGGGGACCTTTAGTTGGCCCTGTTGTTGCAGGCGCAGTTATTCTCCCTGTAAATTATAAGTTAGATGGTTTAAACGATTCTAAACAATTGAGCGAAAAAAAGAGGGAAGAATTTTACAAAATTATTAACGAAGAAGCTATCAGTGTCGGTGTCGGTATCGTTGATGCTACCGAAATCGACGAAATCAATATTTTAGAAGCCTCTCGTAAAGCCATGTATCTTGCTCTTAATAATCTTGATATCACCCCTGAGTACATCCTAAGTGATGCTATGGCTCTTGATGATATTGATATTCCCTCACGTCCTATCGTCCATGGCGATGCCTTATCTTTAAATATCGCCGCCGCGAGTGTCATCGCCAAAGTAACTCGTGACCACATCATGTATGAGATGGATAAAGAACACCCCGAATATAATTTAAAAAAACATAAAGGATATCCGACTAAAGAACACTTGGAATTAATCGCCAAATATGGTATATTTAATGAGTACCGTAAAACATTTAAACCGGTAAAAAAAGTATTGGAGGAACGACAAAATGCAGAGTCATCTAGAAAAACTAAAGAAACTATGGTCTAATAAATTTTTTAATAATTATATAATTCTTACTACATCTTTACTCATCTTAGAACTAATTTTTCGTCTTATTTCGAAATTTTCTCTATTTTCTTATGCTAGTTTAAGAATTTTTTTAGGTCTTAGTGTCTTTACTTTAATTTTAAGTTTTATTCTAAATTTTTTACCCAAAAAAGTTGCCAGTATTTTTAACCCCCTTCTTGTTGGATTCGCTAGCATCTATGGCATCGCTGAACTTGGCTTCAAAAACTTTATCGGTGTTTATGCATCAGTAAGCGCTAGTACCCAAGCGGGCGCCGTTACTTCCTACATTTGGGACTTCATCAAAAGCTTCAAACTTTCTTACTATTTACTCTTAATACCTGTTATTATTTTAATCATCTACTACATATTTATTGATAAAAGAATAACTGTTGATTTACCCAAATACAAGTGGACGCTTAATTTAGTCATCGTTAAATATTTTCAAGTTTTACTAATTACTTTTACTTTTCTTCTTTACTTTTTCACTCTAAAACTTGATTTCATGCAAAACAAGATGCAAGCGACTAGCACTTACAACCTTTTCTTAAAACCCAATAACCCTAGTCTTATCGTCAATGATTTTGGCTACATCGGTTTTGGCTTCCTCGACATCAAGGAATATTTCTTCCCTGGTCCCGAAATAGAAAGTACGATTGAATATAATCCTAGTTCCATTACCAGTATCACTAATAAAAATGGTCCCGACAACACCCAAGTTATTTACACTGAACAAACAACTATTAATAATGAACTTTGGAAAAACATCATCGCCTCTGAAACCAATAAAAACTATAATAACTTAAATAAATATTTTATCAGCAACAAAACTAGTTACACCAACAAATATACTGGTCTCTTTGAAAATAAAAATATCATTGTTATGATGATAGAGTCTGGTAGTCAGCTCATGCTAAATGAAGAATACTATCCTAATATTGCCCGTCTTGCCAAAGAGGGCTGGAACTGGACTAACTATTACTCTCCTCGTAATACTTGTAGTACTGGTAACAATGAAATGAGTAACATGACTGGCCTTTACACTATCTATAATAATTGTACTGCTAACGTTTATAAAAAGAATACTTACTTTAATGCCATCTTTAATTTATTTAATAATAAAGGTTACACAACTAGTAGTTATCATGACCACTACGACCAATACTACGCTCGTGATACTATTCATCTTAACATGGGTAGTAACCATTATTCTAATGTTAAAGACTTACATCTAAAATATGGTAATTCTTACGGCGATTGGGCGAGTGATGAAGAATTTATCGAAACTTACCTCGACTTGCTAGACGAAAGAGAAGAGGAGGACCAACCATTCATGCACTGGCTAACAACTGTCACTGCTCATCAACCATACACTGATGGCTACACTTACAACAACTTATACAAAGATTTATATCCAACTAGTTATCCCAGCGATATTCGTGGCTACATGTCAAAACTAAAAGTTCTCGATAATGCCATGGAAAAACTTATCACCGGCCTTAAAGAACGTAATCTCTTAGAAGATACTGTCATCGTTTTATTCGCCGACCATTACCCATATGGCATTTCTACTGATAAACTAAGTGCCGCCTATGGCATTGACATCACCAAAGATAACGATGCAGAACGTGTTCCTTTTATTATCTACAACCCTAGTCTTACCCCTACTGAATTTGACCAATATAGTGAACATGTCAACACCACTCCAACTCTTGCCAATCTCTTTAATCTGGAATTTGACTCTCGTCTCTACTTTGGCTCTGATTGTCTCGACTCCGAATACGAATCTCTCGTTGTCTTTGATGATGGTTCTTGGAAAAACGAACATGCTTATTATGATGCTAGTAAAAATAATATCCATTACTATACAGAAAAAGTGTATAGTGACGAAGAAATACTTGCAATTAATGAACGAGTGAGTTTAAAATTAAAAATGAGTAGTTTAGCTATAAAAACGAACTACTTTAGTTATCTTGCTGATAAGCTCGAAAACTAATAACCAATTTCGGAAAAAAATATACTTCAAAGAAGAAACTAAAAAAATAAAGAAAGGAAATTATATGAGTAATTTAGTTATAGTAGAATCCCCAGCCAAGAGTAAAACTATTGAAAAATACTTAGGAAATGACTATCGTGTAGTCTCAAGTAAAGGCCACATTCGTGACTTAGCTACTTCTGGCAAATATGGTTTAGGAATCGACATCGAAGCTGACTTCACCCCGAATTATATTCCTATATCCGGAAAGAAAAAAGATATCAGTGCCCTAAAGAAAATGGCTAAAGAAAGCGATAAAGTAATACTTGCAACCGACCCCGACCGTGAAGGGGAAGCCATCTCTTGGCATTTATACGATGAATTGGGCTTAAAACAAGACGAATATGAAAGGGTCGTCTTTAATGAAATCACCAAAGATGTTGTTGTAAACTCCATTAGTAACCCTAGAAAAATTGATATGGACCTTGTAAAGTCCCAAGAAACGCGTCGTATGCTTGACCGCATCATTGGTTTTCGTCTCAGTAAATTAATGCAAAGAAAAACTGGTGGCAAGAGTGCTGGTCGTGTCCAAAGTGTCGCTCTAAAACTAATTGTCGACCGTGAAAGAGAAATCTTAGCCTTTATTCCTGTGGAATATTGGACCATTGAGGCTGACTTTGCCCAATTTAAAGCTTCTTTAGAAAAATACAAGAATGAAAAAATCGAAATCCATACTGAAGAAGAAGCTGACGCCATTTTAGAAAAGTTATCATTAACTTTCAAAATCGCAAGTGTTGAAGAAAAAGAAAAATTAAAAAAACCGAAAGACCCTTTTCGTACCTCAACTCTCCAACAAATGGCCGCTAATCGCCTCAACTTTTCTTCAAGTAAAACAATGCAAATCGCTCAAAAACTTTATGAAGGTATGAATATTGGTAGTGAAACAGTCGGTCTTATCACTTACATGCGTACAGACTCTACCAGATTAAGTGATGTCTTTGTGGGCGACACTAAAGAATATATCAAAGATAAATATGGTTCTGAATATGTTGGCAGTGTGAAATCTTCCAAAGAACCCAAAGGCGCTCAAGATGCCCACGAGGCCATTCGTCCTACCAGCATCCACCGGACTCCTGAGTCGCTAAAATCTTATTTAAGCGCCGACGAATATAAATTATATCGCTTAATCTATATCCGCAGTCTCGCTTATCTCATGAGTAGTGCTAAGACTCTCGCCACAACCGTTAACTTAGAAAACAATGATTATTATTTCAAAGCTACTGGCTCTGTCTTAAAATTTGATGGCTACTTAAAAGTTTACAAAGAATATGAAGACTCTGAAGATGTCTTATTACCTAACTTTGCTGACTATCAAGA
>CANOGG010000063.1 GCA_947565485.1 uncultured Mycoplasma sp.
AATCGTGGTATAATTTAGTTCAGGGCCAAATTTAGAAAATTCCTTTTGCCAGTTATAGACTAGAGAAGTTGGACAAACAACAAGTATTTTAGCATTATTCTTTTCTTTTAGAACTTCTTTAATAAAACAGATGGTTTGGATACTTTTACCGAGACCCATTTCATCAGCTAGAATACCGCCTAAGTCACATTTATAAAGGGTGTATAACCATCTAACTCCTATTTTTTGATAATCACGTAAAATTTTGGCATCTTCTTTGGAGAATTTTATTTTAACATCTTTATAGGCTTTGAAGTTTGTAATAAATTCATCAAAGATACTATTAGTTTCGATATCGTTATATTTTATTTCTCTTAAAGAGTCGATATAAAGAGCGCGATATTTAGGAATAGTAATACTATCGCTTAAATTGTTAGAGTCTAATTCAAGGTCGGTTAAAAGATTGTTTAAATTCTGAATTTCTTCATCTTCTTCAAGGTTGATGATATTGCCATTTTTAAGTTTATGATAAGTTTTTTTGGCTTCTAAGGCGTTAAAAATATCTTTTAGTTCGTTCATATCGATGTTATCAATGTTGAAGTTGAAAGACATGATGCCCGAGGTGCCAATGCTAAAATTTTTGGTGATATTACTTTTTTTGATGAGATTCACACTACTGAATTTTTTGTTAGTGTAAATCTCATATTTAGCCGTAAGTCTTGGGAGTTCAAATTCGTAAAAATGGCCAATTTTATCAATATCATCCATGATTAGTTTGTTATTTTGGATGGTAAAACCACTATTGATTAAGTCTTGGAGAATTTCTTCTTCATAAGCGTAATCACGGATAACGTTTGATTCATTAGCAAATATCTCCAATTCTTTTCCACTATAGTTAAGAGTTATTTTTGCTTTTAGTTTAGTGCCAAGGTCGAAGTATATTTTGGCATCAGGTTTAGTATTTAGGTTTATGTCTATATCTTCTGAAATCTCGAGATTATTCTTGATATTTTTTAAGAGACCTTTACTAAATTTCTCGAAATCTTTTTTCTGAAAAGCAATTGTACTTATCATTCGATTATCAAGTTCGCTTAATATATGTCGTTCGTCAAAACTTGGGATGTATAAAATATTTTTATAAAAGATATATTGAAAACTGGGAGTGAGAGCTTTATAGTTTTCGAGGTCTTTGATTGTTAGTTCATATTTATCTTTATTTTTTTGGAGATAAAAAGATGTTGGTAAGCCAGTGGTTATTTTTAAGACAGGTTCACTCATGATAGTTAGTTTATCGGGGGTAATATTATTAAAGATATATTCTAAATCACGTTCATTAAGTAAAAAGATATCAGAATTGTGGTAATAGTTGCGTTCATAGTTTGTTAAGTAATTGATTAATTTAGCATCACTATCATCAAAGTAGTATTTATCTTTGTTGTAAGTTAGTTTAGCACCTAAGGGGTTATCACCACCATGAGTGTAACTTTCGATAAAACTTTCAAATTTGCTTTTAGCGTTTAAAACATATAATTTGGCTGTGCCAAGATAGAGTTTGAAATGAATTTCATTATTATAAAAATCGAGATTAAGTTTGATGTTTAATTTTTCTTTGATGTTTAAATTAGTCGTGGGGTTATAAAAAAGGTCTAAGATATCTTTGGATTGTTTAAGAACGTCGACTTTTTTAGCAGAAATAATACAATTGCGAAAATATATAAGACAAGCGGCAACATGTTTACAAGTTCCTGCGCGTTCATATTGGGGACAAGTACAGGTTCCATCAAAGATATCATCACCATCGTTTTTGATTATAACTTCATATGTTTTAAGAGAGGAAGATGATTCCACATAAAAAAGATGGACGAATTGTTTAGATTCTTCATAAGTATCAACATGTTCAATAAGATAAGGAGGGTAGGCGCGGCCTTTCATCAAAGAGTCACTTCGAACGACGTTATTTAAATATTTATAATACTGCATAATGGATTATTTTAAGAATAGAATTAGAGATATGATAAAAAATAACATACCTAGGACGAATGTAAAACGACTGATAAATAGTTCGAAACCTCTTTCTTTCATGTTTTGGAAAAGGGCTTCGTTACCTCCTGAGATAATTTGACTGCCATCACTTGCTTTGTTGCTTTGAAGAAGTACAACAGCAATTATAAGTACTGAGATTATTAATAAAATAATTTCTAACATGTTAATCATTCCTTTTTTTATTACTTTATCAATTATATCATAAACTCCTTAGAATGTAAAACTTTTTTATTGCCTTGTTTAATAATATTATTGAAAATTTGACTTTTTTAGAAATTGTTGTATAATAATGTTCTATAAATGAGGGGCAATTATGGCTCATTATGAAGTAATAAAAGAATATCGGAATAATCAATTGGATAGCATCGAAAATGTTTTAAAAAAAGCAAATGAATTACTTGCATTTATAAGAGTTTATGGAAGTATATATAATGATAATTATTTTGCTTATATTTTGAATTTGAATAATGTTATTGAACATTATCTGAAAAATTTAAATTCTGATGTTATTGATAAATTGTATTGTTTATTTTCTTCTTTAAAAGAGAGTAATAAATCAGAAAAAGAAATTCTTCAAGAATTATTAATAATATTAAGCAAACTTCCTGTTCCGGCTATTGTTGAAATTAGCGATAGAAGTGCTAGGCATAAAATTCGATAATATCATATTTAAAATGACATTTAAAAAAGTTAGATGTCATTTTTTAAAAATATTCTTTAGTCAAAAAAGTTGGACCACGGATCTTTTTTTTGAAGACGGTTAAGGGCATCAGGGATGGTTATTTCATCAGGTTTAATAATATCTAGTTCAGACCAAGAGATAGGCATAGAAATAGTTGCTTTTTTACGAAGTCTAAGAGAATAGGGAGCAACACTAGTGGAACCTTTAGTATTACGGACCCAGTCAATAAAGATTTTTCCTTGCCTTTTATTTTTACGAATATTACTAGTGTATTTATCAGGCCATTTACGCTCCATTAGTTTAGCAATATTGCGTGATATCTCTCGGGCATCTTCCCAAGAAATTTTAGTTTTTAGAGGAACAACAACGTGATAGCCTTTACCACCACTAGTTTTTAAGTAAGATTTTAGTTTCAGGTCGTCTAAGATACTTTTTAAGTCTTTAACACTTTCTCTTATTTTGGTGATGTTTAGTTTAGTGTCGGGGTCGAGGTCAAAGACTAAGATATCAGGATTATCCAGTTTAGTGGTTTTGCTACCCCATATGTGAAATTCATAACCGTTCATTTGGACTTCATTTAAAAGGCCGGTGATATTTTTAATGTAGTAGTAGTCTTCTTTTATATCTTTAGAGCTCGGGATGATAATTTTACCAAAGCCTTCTTTATTTTCACTTAGATGTTTTTTAAAAAATTTGGGACCATTTAGGCCTTCAGGATTTCTGATAGTACTGATAAGACGATTTTTTAAATAGGGAAGCATTCGGGGAGCGATAGTTTCATAATAATTCATGATGTCTTGTTTAGTTATTTTAGGATTTTTAAAGATTACTTTATCGGGACTAGTAACATTTATCTTTGGGATTCTAATTACTTTCTGATTGGTCGCTATTTCATTCATAGTGCGATTAGTTTTGATACTCGTTTTAAATTCAGTGATGGTATCATATTCTTTAATGCCATCTTGTTCTTTGATTAGAAGCCAGTGATTAGCATCGGTGTGAATTAAAGCCCAGGTACCTTTTAGACGGATACCTTTTAAAGTGAATTTTAGAAGGCCTTTTTTTAGTGAATCTTTGATATTATATTCTGATTCCCAAGTTCCTCGGTCCCAAAGCATAACAGTACCTCCACCATATTCGCCTTTAGGAATGATTCCTTCAAAGTTGCGATAGCTCAAGGGATGGTCTTCAACAGATATGGCTAAACGTTTATCTTTGGGGTTGTAAGATGGACCTTTAGGAACAGCCCAACTTTTTAAGACACCAGCATATTCTAGTCTTAAGTCGTAGTGTTCTTTTCGGGCTTCATGATGTTGAATACAAAATCGAAGTTTCTTAGAACTTTTCTTTTTTTCACCAATTGGTTCTTTGGTTTTGGTAAAATTTCTTTTGGCATTATATTCTTTTAAATTTTTAGACATATTAAAAACCTCTTTATGATTAGTTTAGAGGTTTTAGTCTTTTTTTATACATTCATTTAGTTATAATGAGTTCTTTTAAAAATGGTGACCTTTCAGATTCATTTTTAGGTATTAAAAGGTATACATTGTTTTTAGTTCGAGTTAAGGCGACATAAAAGATGCGACGGTCCTCAGCATAAGGAAAATGTTCATTGGCACCATGAGGTTTAAAGATGCCACTTAGCCAAATAGTTTCTTTTTCAGGACATGGGAAGTCAGTGTTAGTAACGTGAAGAATGATTACTTCATCCGCGCCTAAACCTTTAGCACTGTGGACTGACATGGCTTCAATATTACAATTGGGAGCAGCTTTACATATGACTTTAGTGCCAATTCCCTCTTCAAAATAGGGAGTCTCAAACATTTTTTTGATATGTTTATTTTTACGGGCTAGTATCAGGATATTGTGACTTGGAGTATCATGGTGAATTTTGGTGATAAGATAATTTAAAATATCATATTCGTTATCTTGGTAAGGGTAGAATTTTAAGGGTTGATTCTCTCTTTTGTCTGATTCGAGATTCTTTTTTATCTGAGAAGGGTTTTTCATAATGAAATTACCAGCGATATCAATTAATTCTTTACTACTGCGGTAAGTATGATTGATAAATAGGTTTTTAGCACCAGGAAAAAGTTCGCTATATTTGAGAAATAAGTCAATTCTGGAGCCAGCAAATGAAAAAATGGTTTGCCAGTCATCGCCGACACTGGTGACTTTGCCTTGGGAGAGAATGGATAACTTGCGAGCAAATTCGTAGCGATCTAAAGATATGTCTTGGTATTCATCAATAATTATATATTCGTAGTTCAAGAGGTCTTTGATATTCTGCATATTTTTATTGGCATAATAAATCATATCAGAAAAATCTATTCTATTTTTGGGTAATAGCTTACTTTCATAATATGTATAAAGTTCGGAAAACAATTGGATTTCAGTAAGCATTTCACTTTTTTCACTTGGAAGAACATCTAATTTGGCAATATGATTAGTGATTATTTCGTGATATTTTTCACGAGCTGGGTGGGTTTTAATGTTACTTATTAGTTCGAGCATAAATTGGTTGAAACGGTAAAATTCCGCCTCGATGTTGTTATCTAATAGTTGGTTATAGATAGCCTCAGGGCTGATTTTATGAAGAGGAACGCCATGGCTTAGAAGAGCATTTTCGAGGTCTTTTAAATAATCGATTGTAGTTTGGCCTTCAATTTTTTGATAGTCGAGTTCGATATAATTATTATGGTTTAGAGCATGGAAAGCCCGTTTTTTCTTTCTGATATCATCGTATTTTAATTGGTCTTTAGGTGATATGCGATTGTTTTCATAAAAAGTGGATAAACCAAAGTATTCAATATATAAAGGAATGCCGTTTACCTGGATGGTGAAATCGGGACGCATAGACCTTTCTTCTTCATCGACTTTTTCAGGATAAGGTTCTTCGTATAAATAATCAATACCGTGGGTGAAGAGGAAGTTCGCAATTTTAGCTTCGGCGAGGGAACGCATAGTTTCATTTTTGAGGGTTCTTGGTTCTGGAAATTTTAAATAATTCTCAGTACGATAAGCGATAATATTTTCTAAGTTGGGATAATTTTCGGCTAGTTTACGTTTTTTATAATCAGTGAAATATTCTTCAAAAGTAGAGAATTTTTGGTAATTTTGGACAAAGCCACAAGAAAACATTTTGCCACTTTTGTAAGCATATTTGTTGAAAGTCTTGATATATTTAGTAAGTAATTTTTTATTGGGAAATAGGACCTTTTTTATGTAGTCAGTGATGATTTTTTTCTGTTCGTTTTCTGTTATGGGATTTAAAGGGTTAGAAAATAATTTACGTACTATTTTAATACCAAGAGAGTGGAAAGTCATGATATCGACAGGTAGTTTGAAACCATATTTGATACGATCTTCTAGTTCATTTGTTGCTTTATTGGTGTAGGAAATGACAGCAATATTTTTAGGATTAATATGACATTTTTCGATTAAATATTTGACTTTTGCGGCCATGGTTGTGGTTTTGCCTGCGCCGGCGCCGGCGATGATGAGAGAATAATCTTCTTCGTTAACAATGGCTCTTCGTTGTTCAGTATCTAACTTAATACTGGGGTCGATATCTTGCATTAAGTTATCAAAATAACTTTGATGTTCGATTAGTTTTTGATTGATGTAATGTTCGTTGTGTTCTTCTACTCTTTTATAACCATGGTTTAATATTTCGCGAATATTTAGATCATTTAAATTATTTTTAATGTATTCTTGATGATTATTTAAAAAATCATTGTACATGCGATAAGTGATAAACTTGGTGGATTTTAATAGTTCTTCGTATTCTTCGTTAAATGTTTTTAACATTTTACAACACCCTTTACTTTTAATAAGTATATCATAATTTAGAGAAATTGGGGAGAAAAAAAGCTCAAATTTGGGCTTTAATTTAGGAAGTGAGATGATTTTGAGTAAAATCAGGTTTTTCTTGATTATATTTTCGTTTTACTTTATTAATGAAGTTTTGAATTATACTAGTAACGATTAATATAGCTATAGAAATTATAAAGACTGTCGATTCTAATAGTTTATCTAAAACGAGACCGGCTTTTGGTATTTTTTTAATAACTGTACCAATGATTGTTTCATTGGTAATGTTTGTTTCTTTTTGGTTGTCAGTTAAAACGGAGGTTTCTTCAGTGCTTTCTTTTACTTTGGCAAGTTTAGGTTGTTTATTTTCTTCATACATGACAATGTTATCTTGCAGGATAGTTTTTCTAGTGTCGATAAGAAGGAAGTCATCTTTTTTGATTCCTAGAAATGAATTGTTTTCTTTAACAGAATAATAGGTATAGTCTAGAAG
>CANOGG010000064.1 GCA_947565485.1 uncultured Mycoplasma sp.
GGTATTTTTAACTGTAAATGTAAATAATGGTAGTTAAATTAAGGAGAGGTTTAGAAGAGAGGGAATTGAAGTAGAGATTGTAAGTTGGGAATTTTTGGAGCCAGAGGTGAATGATATAAAAGTGGTTTCAAAAAGTAAAGCGACGCAGGCTTATGAAATTTTAAAAAGACCTTGTTTTGTGATTGATTCGGGTTTTAATATTATTAATTATCCAGGTAATCCAGGGTATCCAGGAGCGATGGTTAGGCGAAGTGGAATATCTTCAGATATCGAGGGGTTATTAGAGACGTTAAGAGATGTTAAAGATAGGGAATGTCAATTTTTAGATTGTTTAACTTTTTATGATGGGGAAGAATATTACTTTTTTTATAGATGAAGGAGTGATAACTTATCATAAGAGTGGTGTTAGAAATGAGGCGATGCGTTCAGATTTGTGGTTTGTGTTTCAGCCTAAGGGTTCAGATAAGACACTTGCCCAGATGAGTCAGGAGGAAAGAATAAAAAGGCGTGATGGATATTTGTCGGCTAAGGAGCAGTTTATAGAGTGGTATAAAAATGATTATAGGAATAGAGGACAAAGGTTAGAGAGAGTTAAAGATATAGGAATGGTTTAAAAATTTTAAACTGTTTTTTTTCTTTAGTTTTGGGTCATAATATAAAGGGTGATTCTTTTGAAGAAAAAAGGGTATTTTTTAGTTCAGGGATGTTTGGTTTTAGTTTTCTTGGGTTGTTTTTTGGGTCAAGTAGTATTTAATAAAGATATGATAAACTTTGGCAATACGTGGTAGTGTTGGTTCTTGGAGGAATATTTGTTTTTTTAGGAAAGAAGTTGAAATTAGATTCGCATAAGGGGCTTATGTCTTTAGGGTTGGTGTTTCTTTTGATGGCTGGTGTTTTAGGAGATGCTTGTAATTTCTATAATAGATTTTGGTGGTGGGATTTAATTGTTCATGGACTTTGTGGGTTTATTGTTGTAGGTTTAACATGGGTTATTTTAGATAGTAAGATGATTGATAAATGGTTACTTGGGGTGTTGGCACTTGGTGTTAGTATGACAGTTGCAGTTTTTTGGGAGTTTGGAGAATTTTTGGCAGATAAGTTGTTTTATATTGATGCTCAAAGAGATACTTTAGTTCAGAAATTATCATCGTTTAAGTTAGATTCTAAGAGGGAGAAAGTAGTGGTTATAGATAATATTGAAAGAGTGGTTTTATATGATAAGGATAATAAAATGATTGGAGAAATTAGGGGAGGTTATTTGGATTTGGGTATCAGTGATACAATGGGAGATTTGGGAGTTAATCTTTTGGGGACAGTGATGTTTTTAGGAGTTAGGGTTTTAAGAAATAGAGGCTATTTACTGTAAATAGTTATTTTTGGGTGGAAAGTTAAGCAAATATTTTGTATAATATATTTAGGTGAATAGTAAAATGATATATTTAGATTATAGTGCAACGACCCCAATTGGCTATGAAGTACTAGATACATATAATAGAACAAGTAAAGATTTTTTTGGTAATCCGAATTCGTTACATGAGTTAGGTGTAAAAGCGAAGAATTTGATGAATAGTGCAACAAAACAAATTGCAGAGATTTTTGGGGTGCAAGAGTCAGAGATTACTTATACAAGTGGGGCAACACAGGCTAATAATTTGGCTCTTATTGGGGTGGCTCTTAGAAATATAAAACTTGGAAAGCATATAATAGTATCGAAATTAGAACATCCTTCTATTTATGCGATATGTGATTATTTAGAGTCGGTAGGTTTTGATATTAGTTATGTAAAAAATGATGCGGAAGGGTTAATTTTGATGATTTGAGGAGTTTAATTAGACCAGATACGATTTTGGTTAGTATATGTATGGTTAATAGTGAGACGGGGGTAAGACAACCTCTTAAGATGATTAGACAGATTATTAGGAAAGAAAATAGTAATACGTTAATGCATTCAGATATGACACAGGCGGTAGGAAAAGTACCTGTTAATTTGCGAGATGTAGATTTGGCGACGTTTACAGGACATAAAATTTATGGGCCGAAGGGCATAGGGGTTTTGTTTAAAAATAATAATGTGAGAGTGACACCAATTTTGTATGGTTCAGGGAAGAGTAATATGCTTAATCCTGGGACACCGCCAGTACCGTTAATAGTAGCTTTATCAAAGGCAGTTAGACTTGCGACGACAGATTTGGAGAAAAGAGAAAGGTTTATTGAAAGATTAAGTACGAAACTAGTAGATGCAATAAGTAAGTATGATGGTATTTTAATAAATAAGACGAAGTATACAATACCGCATATATTAAATATAAGTTTGAGAAATATAAAAGCTGAGACTTTTTTACATGCGTTAGAAGAATACGAAGTTTATGTGAGTTCTAATACCGCATGTTCTTCAGGGAATATATCAAGTAGTGTTATGGCAATTTATGATGATAGAGTAAGAGCAGAGGCGACAATTAGAATAAGTTTATCACATTTGACAACGACTGATGAGATTAATAAATTTATTGGGTATTTTGATGCAGTTTATAAAAAACTTAGTGGATTAAGAGGGGGAAAATGAGAGTGTTTAGAATTAGTTCTTTAGATTATAGTCCTTATGATAATGGTAATAAAAGTCATAGGGATTTTTTAAAAAGTTTGTTAAGGGAAATAGAAGAAGAGGGAGAGTTAGGTGAGAGATTAGGCGATATAGAATATATGTTTCTTAATAGTTATCAGGATATTGATGAGTTTAGATTGGATAATCAGAATGCGTATTTAATAGAGAGTGATGGGGTATTAGTAGGATTTGTTTACCTTTATGTAAATAAAGAGAGGGTGGTACTTATTTATATGGGAATTTTAGAAGAGTTTAGAAGTAGAGGGTATGGTTCTTTGGTTACAAGAGAGCTCACAGATTATATTTTAGAAAATTTTGATGTTAAAGGGATTCAGGTTCAGGTTGAGAGTGATAATATTAGAAGTTTGAAAGCGATTAAGAGAGCAGGTTTTCAGAATATTTATGATGATTTTTATTTTAAGGGAAGATAGGAGAGTTTATTAATGAATAAAAAAGTTTTGGGTATGGTTCTTAGTATAATAGTAGGAATATTAGTAGTGGGTGGTATTAGTTATCGGTTTATAAGTAGAGATACATGTAGAATAGATGAGAAAATTAAATATAGTTATTTTGATTATTATGTTAGAAATAATGAAAAAGATAAAGGAATGTTTATGACCTTGGGGATAGATGAAGATTATATAATTATAGATAATTATGGGGAATATAAAGAATACTATGATTTTTTAAAAGAGAGAGTTAGATTGTTGGAAACAAAATTATATGATGAATATTTTTTTCAAGAAAATAATTTGGTGGTAGTAGATGTATATCAAGATACGGCTTGTTCAGCTTCTTTTAATATAAATAAATTATTTATAGAAGATAATGTTCTTAATTTTAGTGCGAAATATAAGTTACCGATGTCTTGTGGTGGAGGAATTGGTATAGGTGCTTTTGTGGAAATTCCTAAGAGTTTAGATAAAATAAAGGTAGAACTTTTGCCGGAGTCAAAAAGTTTTTTGGAGAAAAATATTGATAGAAAGCCGGTTCTTTATTTGTATCCAGAAGATGAGACGTTAGTTAAAGTAAGGTTCCAACATCCAGAATATTTGACGACGACTTATCCAAAATATAAAGATGGTTGGGAAGTTAGGGCAAAATCAAATGGGGATTTGATGGATATGGATGGTAAGTATTATTATGCACTTTATTGGGAAGAAGAGGATAAAAAGTTAGAGAAATTTGATGAAGGGTTTTATGTAGATGCTGATGGGGCAATAGAATTTTTGGAAGAAAAATTGGAGATAATAGGCTTGAATGAAAGAGAGAGTAATGAATTTATTATGTACTGGCTGCCGATTTTAGAGAATAATGAGAAAAGTTTGGTTTATTTTGAGTTAACAGAAGAAAAAGAGAATAGTAATAAGCTTATTATAGAACCGAAACCTGATTCGATGCTTAGAGTTACGATGCACGTAAAAAAGGTAAGTGATTGGGGAAATATTAGAGAACAGAAACTGCCTCAGTTTAAGCGAGATGGATTTGTCGCAGTTGAGTGGGGTGGCTTAGTCTATTAGTATTTACTTTTAAAAAATTTTTAAGTATAATATGTGAGTGATGTGTTATGAAAAAAGTAATTTTAATTAAGTATGGGGAATTATCAACGAAGAAAGATAATATTAATTTCTTTTTAGTACGCTTAAAAGAGAATATTTTAGCTGCATTAAAAAATATGGATGTAGAAATAAAATATGACCTTGGAAGAATGTTTATTTATTCTGAGGGAGATTATGATGCGGTAATGAATAGAGTTACAAAGATATTTGGAATTCACGAAATTAATTTGGCTTATGTTATAGATAGTACTAATTTTGAGGTAGTTGCGGATGAAGTTTTAGGACTGCTAAAAAGTAGGGAGTTTAGAACTTTTAAAGTGGAGAGTAAGAGAAGTAATAAAAAAATTAGTGGGACGAGTGTTGATTTAAGTCGAGAGATGGGGGCTAGAATATTAAAAGCTATTCCTGGTTTAAAAGTGGATGTTAATAGGCCAGAGGTATTGATAAGTATAGAATATCGGAAAGAGGAGACTTTAGTTTATTTTGAGAAAATAAGTGGACTTGGAGGATATCCGATAGGAACACTTGGAAAGGGACTACTTATGCTTAGTGGAGGAATAGACTCGCCTGTTGCAGGTTATCTTGCTTGTAAGAGAGGGGTAAAACTGGAGGCAATTTATTTTGAGAGTCCACCACATACAAGTATAGAGGCTAAGAATAAAGTGATAAGTTTGGTGAGAAAATTGGCATTATATAATAATGATATTAAGTTACATGTGATTAATTTTACGGAGATACAAGAAGAAATATATAAGAATATACCGCATGAGTATTTGATTACGATTATGAGACGAATGATGTATCGGATAAGTGAAATGATATGTCGCAAGAGAAATTGTAAAGTAATTATTAATGGGGAGTCAATTGGGCAGGTGGCTAGTCAGACGTTAACTAGTATGAATGCGATAAATGAGGTGGTTTCGATGCCAGTTATTAGACCACTTGCTTGTTTTGATAAGTTAGATATTATAGATATAGCGAAACAAATAGAGACATATGAGACTAGTATTTTACCGTTTGAAGATTGTTGTACGATATTTGTGCCGAAGCATCCAGTGATAAACCCAGATAGAAATAGATGTGTAGAATATGAGAAGTTAATACCATATCAAGAGTTAGTGAAATCGGCGGTGGATAAGCATGAGGTAATAGAAATATCTAGTGTTCAACAGAATGAGTTTAAGGAGTTGTTATAGATGGAGACGTGTGTAATTTGTCATCAGGCTTATGACTCAATAGTGGCGGAAGATGGTCAGGAATTACTGGATTTTAGAACTGGTATTTGTGTTAAGTGTCAAAGAAAGATTGAGGCGGGGGAAATACTGGTTGAAGATTATGATGATTTTTCGTTTAAAGATTAATTATTGTTAGGTATTTGGAATAGTTTTTGATAAGTTCTTCTATGAAAATAGAGGGATTTTTTTTAGGGACGTAGAGATAGCAATAATTTTTGGTACGAGTTAGGGCGACATAGAAGAGACGGCGTTCTTCTTCGTGGGGGTATAAATCTTTCTTTGGTTGGACATACTTCATGATGCGTTCGTCTTCAATAAGAGAGGGTAGAGAGTTGGAGTCGTTACTTAAGTTGATGATGAGAGTGTTGTCTTCTTCAAGGCCTTTAGATTTGTGAATGGTTAAGTAAGTAATGTTTTTGGTGGGATGATTGATATGGGAACTATTGATTTGGGAGGCGTTTACACATTTATAGATGTCGAGATTGTTACGGCCAAGAATAAGAAGATTGTCGCTTGGTATGTGGTTAAGGGCTTTGGGAAAGTCTTTTTTGATGTCTTGGTAAAAGAAAATAACTATGGGTTTAAGTATTTTTTTGGCTGATTTGAGGTTCTTAGTTATTTGACGGGGATTTTGCATGACGAAAGAACCGGCGACATTAATTAGTTCTTGGCTGTTACGATAGGTGCTTGTAAGATAGAGTTTTTTCACTGGGCGAAAGTTATGGGGAAAGCCCAGAAAGTTGTTTAAGTCACAGCCTGAGAAACGATAGATAGATTGGAAATCATCGCCGACGACAGTGATTAGAGCATTAGTTTTTTCAATGATGGCGCGGACAAGATTTTCGCGGACGTGAGAAGTGTCTTGGTATTCGTCGATAATGATGTATTGGTAGGTTTTAGTGATTCCTTTTTTGGTTACTAAAGAGGTAGCCTGGTATATCATGTCATCAAAATCGATTAGGCCTTGGGAATTCTTTTCGAGGATATACATTTTATAAATTTGGGCAATAATTTTTAGGTAGGGGCGGTCTTTAGGGCGAGCTTTTTGAATAATTTTCTGTAAATAGTTAGGGTTGTAGTAGTTACCAATAAATAGTTTAATGAAGCGCGAGATAGTTTTTTTATAAGTGGAAAAGTATGGAGAAGTGGTGTAATTTTTCGTGAGAAATAACTTTTTAAAATAGGGGCTATTGTTTAGGGAAGAAAATATTTCTTCAATTAAGTAGTCGAGGAGGTCAGCTTCGGCGATTTGGTAGGTTATATGATGGTCGTCTAGTATTTCAAGAGCTAGTTTGTGGAAAGTGTAGACTTTGTTTTCTTGGTTTAGTTCTTTTTTTATTTTTTCTTCTAAACTTAGAGCGGCGGCGTTTGTAAAAGTGATGCAAAGAATGTTAGATAAGGGAATGTGAATAGAGGTTGTTAAGTATTTAATTTTGCCCACCATAGTAAGACTTTTACCAGAGCCAGCGCCCGCGATGATAATAGTGTTTTTGTGGTTAGTGGTCGCCGCTTTGGTTTGTTCTTTATCGAGAGTATTTCCGAGG
>CANOGG010000065.1 GCA_947565485.1 uncultured Mycoplasma sp.
TTGTTGTTTTCTTTTTGTCAATTTGTGACTTTTATTTTTGGAAAGTCCCTATACAGTATAAATCCATGAATTACTCTCACCAGTATTATCATCATAATCATAATAATGATATTTAAACTTTATAATAGTATTCTTAGGAATTATTTCATTTGTTATACTTCCCTCATTATTCCATTCCCTATATAAAGAACAATCCTCTATCAAAACATTATATTCTTCTCTATCAAATTCCCAAACAATTTCATCAACACTACTTAATAACCACCCACTCACTCCATTATATGTCACATATGCATATCCATAATTTACTAAATAATACTCATAATTAAGTTCAATATTCTTTGGAATATTTACATCTACAACCTCACTATCTTTTTGAGGTGTTTTCCTAAGACTACTAATATCTTTAAGTGTTTAAACTTTCTTACTATCTCTATTTACCCAAGCTACTTCTGGAGTTCCATCATGTACTACACCATTATAACTAACAAAAAGCCAACCACTTACTCCATTATAAGTCGTATAACCCCACATTGAACTATCTTCCCCATCGTTAACTTCTACTCTTAAAATAGTCCCTGCGGGAATTTTTTCTTTAGAAACTTTATCATATAACTTTGATGGACCATTATACAAATATACATCTTCTCCAAAAACATAATATTCAACGGTTTTAGTCCACTCTTTTCTCTCAAAATCAATTTTTGTATCTGCAACCATCAAATCACTAATTTTAACATAATAATCAATATTTTCATAATATACTACTCCATACCATTCTTTATCGAAATAATATTCAAATTCAACCTTTAACTTTGTCCCTTTTTCTATCTTTTTAACTTCCACTAGTTTATCACTTTTATAGTCATAATTAAAAATAACCGCCTCTTCCCTTGCTACAATTACATCATAAGGATTTAAACTAGGCCCTCCACTATCTGCCTTAACTTTTAGGGGACTTATTCCAAGTACCAAAATCACTAATACTAAAACTACTTTTCTCATCTCTAATCAATCCTTCACATTCTTTTTCTTATTAATTAAAACAATTGTTACTAAAGCTGTTATCGATAGACATATTACCCCCAAAACATTAAATATAATTATACTTTTTAAAGACATATTCTTAAAAATCGGTTTTTTTCTATCTATTGAAGGTATATTAACATCTACTATATCTAAAACTCTATCAAAAATCGTTTCATCAAAAGTATCCTCATTAATACTATCTAAAAATAAAAGTTTACTCTCATCACCATTAACCCAACCTACTTTATCATCATAATACACATACTTCCAATCACTAACTTGATTATCAATATAATAATCATACTTTGAAATTAGTTCACTATCTCTATAAACAATTGTATCTTCAATTTCTGCCGAAAAACTAGGAAACTTGTATATTTTAAGGCCTTCACTATCAATAACTCTATACTTCTTTAAACTTTTTACTGCATACTCACCACTATTATAATCCATCCCTTTTCTCCTTGAAATTCCACATAATTCCAAACTTTATTTTTAGCGTAATAATTACTCAAAATCTTAACTTCTGAATTTTTAGGTATTTCATTTATGACCTGAGAACTTTCCAAAGTCTGCTTATACATAATTTTATCATCATTTATATAATTTAAAATCTGACCTGAAACATCAGGCACCCCCTCTACCCTATTTATCCAACCGTTTTGACCATTAAAACTAACATAATACATATAATAAACTTTTTTATCCACTTGATAACTATACATATAAAGTATTTTTAGGATAGAACCAGTTGGCACAACCATCAGTGCATCTTCCTGAATAATAGCTTCATCATACAACAAATAATCCTTCTCTGTCAAAAACCCATTTTGATTATAACCGTTATATTTTTTAGCCAGTTTTTTATTCTTAATCCATCCCTTTTTGCCATCATAAGAAATGTATAGCATATCTTTAGTTACAAAATCAACATAAATTTCTTCATTCTTTGATATGAAATCTATCCTATTATTTTTATCAACACTCTGATAAACCTCTTCATCTTCTACTGTTAAACATTTCTCAGATAAATATCTAGCTAACTCTTCGCTCTTAAGCTTTATCCAATAATTTGAATTATTGTAACTAACATAATACCAATTTATATCATTATTATCTCTAAAATAATATCTATAGTTTAATGCAGTATATCTATCCATTTTTAAATTTTGAACTTCACTATCTTCATTACCACCTTCTAAATAGAAAAAAGTATCATTTACTGTAACTAAAGTTTCCTCTCTTCTTTCCTTTACTGCCTGATTATCATCTAAGATAAGCCAACCTGATACATTTTGATAAGTTACATAAACATAATCATGTCCCTTAACTTCTCCAAAGTAATAACCACCAACTTCACCAAATGAATAATAATTATAATCCAATAAAGTATTTTTAGGTATATTTATATCAATTACTTCACTATTATATAAAGGTTCTTTTCTCAAGCCAGTTATATTCTTAACTGTTAAAACTGAAATGCCTTCCTCCGAAATATTTGCAACTCCACTACTACCTTCATATATTGCATCTTCATTCTGAAATATATATATCCACCCACTAACTCCATTATAAGATGTATAGCCCCAAACAGTACCATTTAATTCAACTTGCAAAACAGTCCCCACTGGAATTTTAGTATCACTTGCTTTATCATACATTTTAGAAGGAGCACTATATAAATACACATCATCACCATAAACATAATAATTCAGTTTCATTGTTGTATCATTTCTTTCAAATTCTACTTTTGTGCTTGTAAGTGTCAAATCTCCAATTTTTATATAATAAGAATTATTTTTATCCACTTTTACGAATCCATACCATGCATTATTAATATAATTCTCCCAACTTATATGCACTTTAGTTCCCTTAGGTAATAATCCAACTTCATTTCCAGGTTTTATAATCTCTGCACCTTTCTCATTCACCACAACTGCATCATATCCTTGAAAAGAAGGACTCGCAACATCTGCTAACACATTCATCGGCATAACACTCACCATCAAAATTACCAATCCTAAAATTACTTTTCTCATCTCTAATCAATTCCTTTTCAAAAAGCCATATTATTTATCAACACTCCAAGACCCCACGATACTAAATTTAAAATTCCCGAAAGAACAAATGGCTTAATCTTACTAAACTCTAAATATTTCTTATAAATTAAACCCTCAACTATAACCACTAAAACTTCTAAAACTAATAACACTCCATTTCTTAAAACCAAACCTCCAAATATATTAACCAAAAACGAACTAATAACCACGACTGGGTTCGTTAAAACATTAACTAAAATAACATTCAAAATATCTTTTTTCTTACGAACACCAAGTATTAAAGATCCCAAAACTTCAATTACAACTGTTACCACCAGCGAAAAACCAATATAAATAGGCAAATCATTCAACATTTTTCTTTAACTCTCTTCTAACCAAAACTATCGTCACTATAAATATTAACCCTAATACTATCATAAGCGCCACTAGTGGTATCTTTTCTTTATGCACTATCATATAATTAAACACTATCTCTATATCTCTCATCCTTTTTATCCTTTCTTATAACAACTCTTACTATTCCTAAACAAATCACCGATAACACGACAATCAAACCCGCATTATACCAAAAATTATTTATCTTCACTAAAAATATTGGAACCGTCCTAAAAACAAACCTATTGTTGTAAGTCCAAAAGCAAGACCTGGTGTCTCCTTCAAAACTGAAACTAAAACCCCCAAGGTAATTGCCATTGTCATACTAAACATCATCACTCCAATAAGCGATATAAACATATTATTATTACCCACTAACAAAAAAGGCAGTGCCAAAACTATACTTATAAAAGCAGTTTTTCTAAGACCTATCGCATCAGCCATTATTCCCCCAAGTGCCTTACCTAAACCCATTGCAAAATATAAAAGTATTGTCTGAAAAATAGTCTTATTCCACGAAGTTGGAATAACATAACCCATATACCCCCGAACAACAACCACGACCACTGTTAAAATAACTACTAATCCTGGCGCTATCTCCAAACTATGATAATTAAAATTTTTACAAGCATTATCATAATTCTTAATTTTATTCTTATAAGTCTCTGCCAAAACTATAAATGGTATCATCGTTAAACTAAGAACTATTAAAAATATTGAAACATATTTAAACTGCCCTATAATCTTTCCTAAAACCACTCCAAACGAACCCCCAGCCACAAATATCACACTATGACTTAAACTTCACTCTGATACCCTAAGTGTCGCTTCTGCCCCACTAACATGCAAAAAAGCATTGCCTAAACAAAGTATGACAATTCCTATATATTTACCTATTTGACCCATACTAAAAAATATCGCTAAAACCAATAAAAAGGTTCCCATCAGCCCGAAAGGAATTTTGGAAACTTATCACTTAAAAAACCAATCACCGCTTGTGGAACAAAAGCTAGTGCATCATACATAAGAAAAATCATCCATAAAAAAGCAAAGTCTCCCCAAACACGTGCTAAAATCGCAAAACAAACTACTTCTGTCACAAAATGTACATAAAAATATAAATAACCCACTCCAATATTCTTTGGAGCAAGCACCCTTTTCCAACTCTTCATTCTTTTTTTAGCACCCACTCTTTATTTTTTTAAACATTTAAACTTGGTTCAACATGATTAAGTATGGCCTTCACGTTTTTCTCTACAGCCATCATATCATATTTTAACGCACTATCCCCTTCCATCGCACTTCTTCTAATCACAAAATCTAAAAAATCCAAATCACTAGCTTTATCTAACGTATAATTACTCTTTAAAAATGCTAAATACTCTGCTATAAGGACACTAACCATTCCATTATAAGTATTCGCTGTATTATCATCATTAACAATCCCGAGCCCATGAATAGTCGCAATAAAAGGGTTAACTTTCTCTAACAAATCTCTCAATATAAAATTATTATTACAATAATTTACAAACGGCATTACATCTTTAGTCTCATAAAATCTTATAACTATTCCTTCATTAGTCGCCCTCAAATGAAACTTAACCGTCGCTTTAATATTATTCCTCACTAAATATAAAAATATCGTCTTAAGTGCACTAATTAAATATTCATACTTAACCGGAAAATAAACTTTCACAGCTTCTTTATACTCAGCCTTTTTATCTGTATAAAACCCTATATAATGCGTTGTATTCTCGTTCTTTCCCTTACTCTTCACTTCATACTTAACTAATGAATTAGCTAAATTATTCACAAAATCTTGATAAAACTTCTCTATTTCTTTATGTAACGTGTTATTACTATTTACTCCCACAAACTTAAGTTTCTGATATATCTCCTCACTCGTAAACTCTTTATCATTATGCACCATTTCACTAGCTAGTTCCCTCAAAAATTCTGTTATACTCACCATACCTCAAATCCTTCCTCTTAAAAACATTTCCCAGTCTTTTCTACTTTACAATACAATTATATAATATTTACACTAAATTGTACATAGAAAAAGAAAAAAATCCTTCCTGTCACCTGAAAAGATTTTCTTACACTTATTTTCTATAATAATCTGTTCGCGATGTAAATCTATACCCATACTTATTATTAAATCCTGGTGGTACAATTACACTCGAATTAGGCACACTAGTTCCTCCAAACCAGCCTTTAGCAACTCCGAAATGAAGATGGGCCCCTGTTGTACAGCTATCATATCCCCCATGTGATTTTGAAGTCGAATAACCTCCAACTGTTCCAATCACATCATTTTGTGTTACCACTTGTCCCACTTTCACATTTACAGAAAGTAAATGGTAATAGAATGTCGTATACTTAACACCACCAACTGTAACATTTATGTACACTCTATTTCCTCCACAAGAACTTTTTCTTACAATACCTGCTACTTGACCTGCCGCCGCTGCATATATCTTTGTTCCCTCACTATTACCCCCAATGTCTATACCGCTATGAAAACTATACTTAGCCCCTGTTACAGGATGTGTTCTATACCCTTCTGGACTTGTAACCGACCCCTTAACTAAAGGTTTAAGCCACCCTCCATTAACTGGTACCTTTGAACAATCACTAAGCTTAACTGAATCATCAGTCTTTCCAATCGTCTCTTTA
The DNA here is from genome assembly GCA_947565485.1 of uncultured Mycoplasma sp. GTDB lineage: Bacteria > Bacillota_I > Bacilli_A > RF39 > UBA660 > Caccenecus. Next base: position 6,144 of record CANOGG010000065.1, read on the forward strand.
CATATCTTCACGTTAGCATCCAAATTTTCTTTCGCAATCTTTACCTGTTCTATCGTTGCCTGATAACTTGCTATCTTCGACTCCAAATTCTTCTGTTTTTGTTCCAACTCCACTTTCAATTGTTCATTTAACTTTATTTCTTTCTGTAACCCCTCAATAGTCTTATTAATATAATCAGAAACCTGTTGTACCGCCTCTAATCTCATGATAAGCTCAGTCATACTAGAAGCCCCAGTAACATACTCCACATATGCATTCTCATTTTGCATCTGTTGCATATACTGCAATACTTTCTCAGTCTCAAGCTTTAGTGACTCTATATTCTCATTTGACTCATTAATCTTAACCTGAGCTTCATCAAACTGGTCTTCTGCCTCATGTATCTTATCATTCGCATCTCTAATCGCTGCCTCTTTCGCTGCAATCTCATTTTTCGCCGCCTGTGTTTTATTATCATTTTCCCTCTTTTTAGCAAGCAAATTCTCATAAGTTCTCCTAAGGTCTCCGAGAGTCTCATTATCCGCCGCATAAACACTAAAAGGCATCAATAAAATACCCACTAAAACAAGTATTACTAAACACTTTCCAATTCTAACATTTCTCTTCATCATATCTTCAAATACTTCCTTACTGCTCTTGCCGAACCAAACATTCCCACAATCGCTCCTATAACTAACAATACCAAAGATGTATAAAAAACAAAAGGCATTGGTTTAACTAATTTTATCGTACTAAACATTTTTGATACTCCCAATTTATCATACGCAATAATAT
>CANOGG010000066.1 GCA_947565485.1 uncultured Mycoplasma sp.
TGTATATATTTTATCACCCGTTTTCTAGTACACAGCATTTACTTTTCTAAATTATAAAACTTTTTTAACCTATCTACATTAATCGCATTATCTACAAAAAAACTCCTATCTTTCACTTTCATAAATAGTTTCTCTAACAATTCCTCTTTAACTAAATCACCCCCATAATGTATCATCTTATGACAATTAGGACATAGACAAATAATATTATCTCGACAATCAATATTTATATCTCCAAACGATTTTTGAAAACTCATGGGCACTAAATGATGTCCTTCAACATACATCACCCCTTCATTATTCAAAAAACTAAAATGCTTATCATCGATTTCACACCTAAACCCACAGTTCCTTAAAACTTCGCACTTAAGCTTATAATCAGTCCTATATTTCGTATTAGTTACAACTGTATCTAACTTTGGAACCCTCTCATCGCTCTCTTTTAAAATCTCTTCTGAATATGCAATACTTCTATTACTAACCTTGCTATTAATCACTTCTTCAAAAGCTTTGACAGAAAAAATATCACTATCCCTAAAAATATTATCTATATAAACTGCCAATTCCTCACTTAACCAACGTTTCGCTTGCAATAATAATTTATTATCCACACTTTTAAGTTTACTTACACATAAATTTTCACTATTATTTATTTTAATTGGTAAAATAAAAATTGAATTACTCCCCATATTTACCACTTGCCCCTGAACAAAAATTCTTCCTTCTCGGTTATCATTAAAAGAAAAAAAATAAATATAAACAATATCACCTATTGCTACATCTCTACTATCTTTACTTCCAAAAGAATATTCTAAACACCCATTAGAATCCATTTCTCTTTTTATATCATCATAATTATAAAGTGTAAAATCATGTGTAACTAAATATCTTTTCATATCTTAATATCTTCTTTCTCATCATTTCATTTTCTTCATATCATTTTCAATTCTTTTCTTAAGCTCCATCAAACGCTCTCTCCCACTCTTCATTGTTGGAAACGCATTAACAAGCCTCTTCTTTAACATTCCCCTCTTAACAAACACTTCTCTAACTTTCCTTGTAATCTCCTCTGTCGCATCCGCCTCGGCATTCGTAATCGTACTTCTAAAATTAAAGATAATCTTAAACGACAAAATATTATCAACAATAAAAGTAATAAGGAGCACTATAACTATCACTAACATAATTGTCTCATTAACACTACTAAGCATCCGCACAATAAAAGGATTAATGACACATACTACCAAACATCCCAAAAACCCAAAAGGCACCATCGTCTCCAAACAAATTCTTCCATTCAAATTAAATCTTTTATCTGAATAATCCCACCATCTCGTCTTAAAAATCTTCTCCATAAAATAACTCGTCAAATACTCCAAAATCGAACAAATCACAATTGCCATGACAAAAAGCACCACTAAATTACTCTTATATCTATCAAGCATATACGTAAGAATTAAACATCCCCATCCATAAATCGGACATATCGGCCCAATCAAAAATCCTCTATTAACAAACCTGTGTTTAATAACCAGCTGACCTATAACTTCCATTAACCAACCTAAAAACGCATAAATAATAAATAACATAAATGAAAGAAGAAATATTTTCATTAACTACCTCCAAAAACTTTTCACCAAAACCTACCCTAATTATCTTTATTCAACTTAAGTATAACATAACTAATACCTCCTGTCAAAAAAGAAAGCATAAAAAAAGCATAATAATCAACCTGACTACTACACTAAATTTTTTAACTCTGAATATTAAAAAGTACGATCATATACCCCACATACAACACCAAATAAACCAAACCATTCTTCCGACTCATCTCATTCTTCGGTGGTATAAAAGGAAACAAAGCCAAAACTCCAACTGCGACTAACAAAATAATCATTTCTATATTATACATCACATTATATTGAATCGGTTTTATAGCCGCTGATACTCCTACTATCAAAAGCATATTAAATATATTAGACCCAATAATATTCCCAATTGCAATATCACTATTACCTTTAAACGCCGCTGTCACACTAGTAACGAGCTCTGGTAAACTAGTTCCAATCGCCAGTATCGTTAAACTTATAACCGCCTCGCTAATCTTAAACTCTCGTGCAATAAAAACCGCTCCATCTACCACAAAATCTCCCCCAAATTTTAAAGCAACTATTCCTCCAATAATAGAAATAATACTCCAAACCATCTCGCCATTAAAAAGCTTATCTCTCTCTCTTTTCTCTCTCGCCAAACTTAAAGCTTCACCACTACTAAGTCCCATAAAAATAGTATACCCAATAAAAATTCCAAAAAGTACAATCAAAATTATCGCATCAACTAATGAAACACCTCCACCAACACTACATAATACCCAAAATATTATCGTAAGTACTAAACACATTGGTATCTCAATTAATCTCGTCTCTCTCTGAAAAATAACGGGCTTAATTACTGCTGATAACCCTAGTATCAAAAGTAAATTACAAATATTACTCCCAATAACATTCCCAATTGCCATATCTGAGTATCCATTAATCGCTGAAGTAATACTAACAAATAACTCTGGCATCGATGTTCCAATCGACACAATCGTAAGTCCAATAATAATCTCCGGAATATGAAATTTCTTAGCCACTTTACTAGAACCATCAACCAAAAAATCAGCGCCCTTAATCAGCAACACAAACCCCACTATAATAAGAAGTACTTTTACTACCATTTATCCCACTCCATTCTCTCTAAATTTTTTTAACTAATCAATATAAAAAGGAGTTTTTTAATCTCCAATATATTTAATTACCACTCTTCTATCAGGCTCTTCGCCCACACTCTCCGTTTTCACATTCTTAAAATCTGTCAAACAATTATGGACAACTCTTCGCTCATATGAATTCATACTATCCATTATAGCATCACTCTTCGTCTTTATTACTTCTCGTGCCAAACTCTTTGCCATTCTCTCTATCCTTGCCAGCTGTCTTTCTTTATAATCTTCTACATCCAAAACAATTCTTGGTCCATTATAAGTTATATTTTTGACATACTGTCTCACAACCATAGTAAGAGCCTCTAAATTTTGTCCATTTCTTCCAATTATAATCGGATTATCGGAAGAATACATCTTAATTGTTGTTGTATTATCTTTCGTACTAACTTCAAAACTCACCTCAATACCCATACCATTTAAGATATTCTTCAAAAACTCTTGCACATCATCTAATATGTCAATCTTTAAAAAAGCACTACATTCATAAACAGTCCCTTTAAACAAACCACCCTTTATCTCTTTAAAATCATAAATTACTTCTCTTTCATTCGCATTTAATTTTTTCAACACTAAATTAAGAGCTTCATCCCTCGTCTTTGCGACTTCTTTTACTACATTCATGAGTCCTACCTCCTCTTACGCTTTGCCTCTTTTTTTGGCTTAATAATAATATTCTTCTTACTCTCTTTTTCATCCAACTTTTTAAACACAAAATTCTGTAAAACTACAAAACCATTCGTCGCTATCCAATAAAGTGCAATAGCTGTTGATAAATAAAGAGAAGCTACAGAAATCATAACAATCATAATCTTAAACATAAACTGCATTTGACTCTCCATCTCCGCATTTCCAGTCGAAGCTGACATCGAATTTTTAAACGATAAATACGTCGTCAAAATTATAAGTCCAATTATAATTATATAGAGCCATTCATGATATTCAAATAATCCCATAATCGGTGTCCGTCCCAAGACTAATCCCAAGAACTTATCTTCAAATATCGCTGGTGTTCTATTAATTGCCTGCAAAAATGCAAAGAATAGTGGAAGTTGAATAAGTGCAATCAAACAACTACCAAAAGGACTAATATTATATTTCTTATAGATCATCATCATCTCTTGTGACTTGGCAATCATCGCCTCATTATCTGTCTTATTAGCATATTTCTTCTCAATTCGCGCTAACTCTGGCTGGGCTTTCTTCATATTATCTGACTGTTTCATTGTCTTCCTAGAAAAAGGCATCAAAATAAGTCTAATAATAAGCCCGAGTAAAATAACCGCAAGGCCAAAACCACCACATCCCTCAAGCAAATAACCTAACTTCAAAATAAGAAAAACTAGTGGCTTAACAAATATTCCTTCCCATATTCCTTTCGACTTATTACTACTAAGCTTAAACTCTGAACACTTCGGCAGCTTATCATACTTTATCTTAGTCTCGTTCTTATACTTCGTATATAACTCATCTAATTCTTTATCTTCCGGCTTACACAAAATATCTTTTTGCAACACTTGACCTGTCGACTCATTCACAACCTGCTTCTTACCATCCATAATATAGTTACTATTACCACATCCTGTTATACAAAGAAGCATTACTACTATAATTCCAACTTTAATTTTTTTCATATATCTATCCTTTCTTCATTAATAAACTAACCAAAGACTCTTCCATATTTTTAAAAGATAACTCTTTTATCCCTCGCCGTACCATTATAATATAACTTTTACGTTTCCAAAACAAATCTTTATGAGCATCTATAATAGTTCTAAGCTGTCGTTTAATTTTGTTTCTCTCCACCGCATTCCCACAATGTTTACTAACTGCGAGACCAAACTTTGGAAAATCCTGATTATCATCTTTATAATATATATTATAATATTTATTTTTCCAAAACTTTCCATTATTAATCATATCATTAAAATCATCATTTTTCTTAACAATTTCATATTTTTTCAAAATTTAATCACTTCCAATAAGTCATCCTAAAAAAAACACCACTTAAAAACAGTGGCTACTTACATAATACTTTACGACCTTTTTTACGTCTATTTTTTAATATGTTAGTCTCTTTACGAGCAAAAAATCCATGTTTTTTAGCTTTTTTACGATTATTAGGTTGATATGTTCTCTTCATGTCACTTGCACCTCCTTAAAAATTCAAGTGGTTTAATTATAATATCATATTGCCATGAAGTCAAGTTTTTTGCATCTAAAATCTGAAAATAACGTTACAGTTCAGTCAGAACATTGAAAAATAAGTAAGGGGCACTTACTTTTTTTCATACTAAAATAGGTTTATTATCAAAGGCAGAAATTAAGGCTGATAGGACATTGATTTTATTTTTCTTATAAGTCAATATGCAACTTTTGATTACTGAATAATTTTCTGCTCCATCTACACTTCTAAATTTGCCTATCTTTTGCTTTATTTTTACCCCTCTTTGAGAAGACTCTGCCGCATTATTTGTTGATGGAACTTGGAAATCTTTTAGAAAGTATAATATTTCATCTCTATCTCCACGAATTGTCTTATCCATTTTCTTATTATCATATTTCATTCGTGTCCATAGTTTTAATTCATCATCAAAAAGATAGTTATTTATGTCTTGCCGCAGTTCTACTTCCCATTCATCAATTATTGCATCATATTCATTTATCAATGAATGATACTCTTCTAAAGAAAATGACATAATTTTTTTATTTAGAAGTTCATTTCTTCTGTTGTTACATTTCGATAAAAATTCAGACATTTTCTTTGGTGCTTTATGAGTTATAAAATCATAAATACCTTTTAAATACCTTTGTATATGAGATAAACATTGGGAAAGAAAACAACCATATTTATTATACAGTTCCGTTCCATCTTTTACTATTACTCCTTTAAATTTTGGTAAAAAACCAATTTCATCTATTGCATCTTGGCTTTTATGTTCACTTGTCCATAATCTTGTATATTTGTTATTGCAAGCACATAAAATATTGTATCCATCTCCATCAATTTTAATTTGTGATTCATCGTGGTTTAAATAATAAGAATCCAATAGTTTTTCTTCTATTTTATTAATCTGTGAAGTTAATTTTGTACTTATTTCATTATTCCAATTTATAAGAGTACCTTTAGAAATAGTAATTCCATCATTTGTTATATCACTTATAAATCTTGTTACTCCATCGGTAGAATTGTATAAATTATTCATTAAATCAATTGAAATGGCTTTAATAAAATTTCCATATTGTACTTTTTGATTATGATATATTGGAATATTATACTTCCCGTATTTATCTGGATAATACCTATATCTTTTTAACACTTTAGTTATTTTTATATCTATAACGACTTTTTCAATATATCTTTTATTTTGATTTTTTTCATTTTTATTTATTTCAATTATTTCTTCTTCAATATCACCAGAAGTAATAAACTGTTCTAACTTATTGTCTAATTTATGGCCTTTGTGAAATTTTTGAGCCCCTGTTTTTTATTTGATTTTTCTCGACGATTAGTAATCACTTTTTTAAATCCATTAGTACTTGATGGCTTACTAGAGTTTGAACTATCTTTATCATTTTTTGACTTTAATCTTAGTATTTCTTGTGCTTGTTCTTCTATTTGTTTAGCTTGTTTTTCAACTAGTTCATTAAGGTTATTTATTGTATTATATAGAGATTTGATTAATTGATTATTTTCTTTTAATAACTCTTCTTGACTCTCAAATTTTTGAATTAGTTGTTCATAATCTTTAAATAATCCTCTAGCAGTAGTTCTAGTCTTAACTTTCTCAGTTGCTTTATCTTCTTTTGTTTTTTCTTGGTTTAAAAATGTGACTTTTTTATCCACTTCTTCTGTTACTCTTTTATTAAAATTTTTGCTTAAATTCTTATTTTGTCTACTTAATAATGTATTAGTATTCATAAGTTGTTTATTGGCATTTTTAAGTTTTCTTATTTCAAATTCTTTTTCTAAAATTTCTTTTGTCATATTACATCACCGATTATTTTTTAATATTATCTCATATTTTGACTTAAAATATAAGACTTGAATTTTATAAAAAAATCATTTGTGGATAACTATCATAAATAGTCT
>CANOGG010000067.1 GCA_947565485.1 uncultured Mycoplasma sp.
GGTCAGTATGGTAAAGTAAATGATAAGAGTACAGCACTTAGAACTAGAAATAATGCGAGTGCGGATACTGAATATTTTAAGACTTGGAGTGGTTATTCTGCGTTTAGTCCTGAGGCGGCAGAGAGAGCAAATCTTGGTCCAGCATGGAAGTAAAGGAAAGGTGATTAAATAATGCAAGGTTCATATTGGGGTTATTGGTTAGTTGTATTTGGTGTTGCAATTATTGGTTTAATGATTTCAGTTCAAGGTATTACAACTACAGGAACGCAAGACCATTATGCTATAAAAGAAATCACTGATGCTGCTATGTTGGAAGCTGTTGATTATGCTTATTACAGAGATTATAACGAAGTAAAGATGAATAAAGAAAAATTTATGGAAGTATTCATTAGAATGCTCGCGGAAGAAATGACTGGTACTGATACTTATGAGGTGAACTTCTATGGTTTGTATGAAGCACCTCCTAAGGTTAGTGTCGAGATAAAAAGCAATAGTGGTACTGATTTTGCATCAAGTGGTTATGATACTGTTAGTAGAATAGATGCGATAATTCAGGTTTATGCAAAGGGTAAGAGGCCTTCATCTAGTCCCTCACCATCTCCATCACCAAGTCCGTCTCCTTCTCCAGACCCTATTACTCCATCTGGTTCTGTTCCAAGTTCAAGCGCATTAAAGACCTATGTGGAAAGTAATTATAAGAGCTTATATAATAAGTCTGGTTCTAATTACAGTTTACCTAGTGACTCTAGTTCTTTTGCTGATAAAGTATGTTGGGCATATAATAAAGATTTTTCAACATCAGAAAAAAACGATTGTATAGCTAATGTTAAGAGTATATATTCTTCGCTTAAGAGTTCGTATACAGAATAATATTATATAAATAGAAAGGGATAAAAAAATGGGTAATATAGTAACGACGTTCAAAAGGTTTTTATCAAATAAAAATACAGTTACAATTTTAGGTGTACTAGCAGGTATTATAGTGTTGTATTTAGGGTATAATTATCGGGTAAATAATGCGATAGATACACAGGCTGTACCTTATGCAAAGGACAATATTCCAGCAACAACAAAGATAACACAAGATAAGATATCAACGACTGAGGTTTTGCGGTCAATGATTAAGACTAATTCGATTATTGCTAATTCAAATGAAGTAGTGGGAACTAATAATAATGCTAAATGCGCAGCTATTGGTTCTAGTATTCCAAAGGGTTCATTCTTTTATTCAGGACAGGTAGTAGATTGTAATTCAATTCAAAAGAATGTTTTGCAAAATATGCCTGATGGATATAAGATTGTTTCTTTAAAAGTTGATTTGTTATCGACTTATGGTAATTCTATGTTTCCTGGGGATTACATTGATTTGTATGTTAAGTCAAAGGATAGTGAAAATAGACTTATTTATGGTGAGTTTATTACAAAGTTACCAATACTAGATGTTAGAGATAGTGCTTCAAATAGTTTGTTTTATAGTAATGTTTCTAGTGGTCAGCCGGCTATTCTACTCTTTGCAGTGCCAAATTTTGATAAAGATGAAAAAGATTTGAATTTATATTTGCTTTTGTCAAAGGCGATTATGCTTGGTAATGGAGTAGTGGAGTTAGTGCCAGTTCCTGGTAACAGAAACTATACAACAACAGTTGGTGAGACAAAAGTTACAAGTCAACAGATTAAAGACTTGATAATAGATAAAACATCAACGATTGGTAATGATCAAGTTAAAGATACAAGTTATTAATAGATGAATGGATGAAAAGAATAAGTAAAGGAGGTGTCATAGATGAATGATTCAATTTTCTCGCAGATAGATTTTGGACCTTTGAAGGAATTTATTGATATTGATGATATAACCGATATATCTTATACAAATGGTGGTCAAGTTTGGTTAAAGTCTTTGACTAAAGGAGTTTACCGTGTAGATAGACCAGATATTAATAATCCTTTGATTGAGAAACTCGCGTTTCAATGTTCCAATGTTATGGGAAAGACATTCAATATGGCACATCCTTTTTTAGATGCTGAAAGTGCAGAGTTACGTCTTAACTTTGTACATGATTCAATTGCGACTAATGGAGTAGCGCTCGTTATTCGTAAAACGCCAGCGAAGATTCGCTTAAATAAAGAGAAACTTTTGAATGAAGAATATGTTAGTGCAGATTTGCTCGATTTTCTACTTAATTGTGTGCAGGGACATGCTAATATTATAGTTAGTGGAGAGACTGGTTCAGGTAAAACAGAGCTGGTTAAGTTTCTGGCTAGTACAACTAAAGAAAATGAGAAGATTATTACGATTGAAGATACGCTTGAGCTCCATCTTGATAGGATATTTCCTTATCGGGATATAGTCGCTATGAAGACGAATAATATTGCATCATATTCGGATGTTTTGGTTACATGTATGAGACAGAATCCGATATGGATATTGTTGTCTGAGGTTCGTAGTGCTGAGGCAGTTATGGCTGTTCGTAACTCGATTTCCTCAGGACACCATATAATTTCGACTATTCACTCGGATAAAGCTGCACTTATTCCTATGCGTATGTATTCGCTTATCGAGTCAAATATTGATGTAGAACAGTTTGTAACAACAATTCATAGATATGTGCAGATTGGGATATATGTTAAAGGTTATATGAGTGAGAAGTTGGGACGTTTTCAACGTGAGATTATGGAGATTTGTGAGTTTTATGTTGATGATGATAATAAACCACAAGTTAATACGATTTTTCAGAAGACGCTTGATGGAAAATTTACACTTAATAATCCGACAAAACATTTGAGAAGTTATCTGGCTATTCAGGGTGTAATTCTTGATGATGATATATTTAAGTCAAGTAATGTAGGAAATACTAATACAGGAGATATGGTTGAGGCTTTATAAAAGGAGGAAGGACTAAATGGAATTGGTAATCTTAATAGCAATTGCCCTGTTTGTAATTATTTATCGAAAAAATGAGGGTTCTGAGTCCTTTTATGCCTTTTTAAAATCACAATTCGGGTTGATATATGAAAAATATGCGCCTTATAGTTTTCAGACGATTAGTGCCAAAATGAAAGATTTGAAACAAGAGTATACCATGAAAGATTACATGTTACAAATTGTTATTTTTGGTGGTTTAGCTGGTGGTATATCATATCTTTATTTTTATAGTATAATAATGGTCGCAATATATGCAGGTATAGCGATTGCGCTTATTCCTTATTTGGCATTTCTTAGAAGTAAAAGATTATATAGTGAGTATTTGTTTGAACAGATTCAAGTTTATACGACTAACGTTATTATGGAATTTAATACAACCCAGAGTTTTGTTAAGTCATTAGAGGGTGTAAGAGATTCCGGTATTTTGGAAGATCCAGTGTTAGAGGATGTTAAGACAATGATTAATATGTCGTATCAAAATGGAACGATAGATGAGTCAATAGAATATTTTAATGAAAGATATCCTTATTACATGGTTAAGAATATGCATCAGTTGTTTTTGCAGATTACTAAAGAGGGTGCTAAAGATTCAGGAGAGTCACTTGAAAATATGAGTTTAGATATCGATGCTTTAGTTGAGGGAGTATATCGTGATCAGATGGATAGAAAACAGTTTCATACGAAGTTTATTACATTTGGTTTGATTTTGTTCTTCTTAGTATTAGTTATGCAAGTGCTTTTGGGACGAGATAGTTATATGGATCTTCTCGATATGTGGTTTGTTCATATTATTCTTCATGGAATTATTATAATTAATTGTTATTTCTTACTAACTGGTGAGAAGTATTATAATGATGATGTGGGGGTGGAATAATGCAGATTGAGGTTGCGATTATTGCGATGATTATCTTCTATATATTGTCTAAGACAGGAAAGATTAGTATTAGTAAGTTAATTGCGGATAATGAAATGTATCTTAGGAAATTAAAAGAAGATGATTATGATTTTTATGTAAGAGCGAAATATGGGAATAATGTTAATCCGGATATTTTGTTTAATAAAAGATTGCAGAATGCATTTATTGTTATTATTTTGGCATTTTGTTTGTTACTTAAGAATATGAATTATGCGTATTTTATTGGATGTTTGGTAATAGGTTTTGGATTTTTTAAGATTGATTATATGAATCTTAAGTCATATTATAAGAAACATTTGAATGAGATTGATACCATGCTTCCATATTATTTGAAAGGCTTGGAGATTTTGATACAGCATTATACTGTGCCAGTGGCGATTGGTAAGTCGATGGATGATGCGCCAGATATATTTAGAGATGGACTTAGAAGACTTATTAATCAGATTAATGCAGGTGATGATACGATTGAGCCATATATGGAGTTTGCAAGGGAATATCCAGTTCGAGATTCGATGAGAATGATGAGACTTCTTTATCGTCTAAGTCTAGGACGACAGGATAGGAAACAGGAACAGTTGTTAACATTTTCAAAGACTATTTCTAATTTGCAGCAAAAGGCAAGAGAGACTAAGTATAAGAATCGTCTAGATAAGATGGAAGGTAAGACGATGAGTATGCTTGTAGCGACGGGTCTTGGAGTTATGGTTTTGCTTATTATTGCCGTAGTAATGCTTATGGGTTCAACATAAGAGAAAAGGCTTTCGAATTAGTTCGAGAGTTTTTTTGATATAAAAAAGAAGTCTTAAGCGACTTCAGTTTTAGTCCAATAATAACCAGTAGAGTTCTTTTTAAATGTGTGTTTATATTTGGTATATTTGTTTTGATGTTGTTTTAGAGTGTTTAGAGCACAATTATTATCATTTTCAGAACAAGTATTTGTTAAGTCTATTTTTTTGTTATTTCGATAATCAATTAGGAAATTAGCGTTATTTAGTTGTTCATCAGAAGTTTGATAACTAGCGGCATATTCATAGATGATTAGTTCTTCGTTAGTTGCAGTATAGTTAGCAAGTATACTCATGTGATTGCCAGTATCCCATTTTCCTCCACCGTTTAATCTTAGGAAGTAACCATCTTCATAGATGAATTTCATGCCATCGACTTGAAAAGCATCTTCGGCATCGTTTTTGGCATTTTTTAAATTAGTTAGTTCGATGTTATAGTTCTCTTTTAAAATTTTATTGACATAGGTTAGAGGAATGTAATTTGATGTTTTATCACCTTCGTAGTATTTTAACTCGGCTTTGATAGTTCTTGGGTTGAGTGGTCAAAAGGACAGGTAATTTCATCATCATCTAAGCATTCTTGAATGGTATTAAGAACTACTATTTTTAGGAAGTCTTCGTTAAGAGAGTCAAAGTTTTTTAGTTTGGGGACATAGGCATTGTCGCTTTGGTAGTAGTAAGGAACATAACTTAAGTATTTTTCGAGTTCTTTAGAACTTAGAGTGATATTTTCATTGGATTGATTAGGTTTTTCAGGTTTATCTGGTTCTTTAGGAGGTGTTAATTCTTCTTTTGATGGTTCTTTTGGATTACTGTTTTGGGATTCTTTGGTGGCAGTTTGATTTTTGATAGCAAGATAAGAAATTTCGCAGGTTAGAACAACTACTAAGGCTAATATTAGAAAGCCAAAGATATACTTTTTTTTAATTTTTTTCATTTAAATTCTCCTTTATTTTATTTAACTAAAGCATAATTTGAGGATAAAGACAATATTTTGGAGATTATTTTTATGGTGTTTACACTTTACAAAATGATTTATATGGGATAAAATTAAAAAAATTAGAAATGGAAGTGGGTATATGGCTAATTTGATTATCATAGCGGCGGTTGGTAAGAATGGAGAGTTAGGAGTTTGTAATCGTTTAGTTTGGCATTTAAAGGGGGATTTGAAATTTTTTAAAGAGCAAACGATGGACCATAAAATAGTGATGGGGTATAATACTTTTGCTTCTTTGGCGAAATTACTGCCTTTAAGAGAACATTTGATTTTAACACATCGAAACTTACAAATAGATGGAGTAAGAGTTTTTAAGAGTTACGAGGAAATAATGGGTTTTTTAGAGAAGTTAGATGAAGATGTTTATGTTATTGGTGGGGCTTCTATTTATGAGTTGTTTATGGTTGATGCGAGAGAAATATTGCTGACGGAAATAGATGAAGAATTTAGGGAGGCAGATGTTTATTTTCTAGAATTTAATAAGCATGATTATATTAGGGATATACTGGGTGCAAATAGAGAGAATGATATTAATTATACTTTTGTAAGATATCGGAGGAAATAGAGAAGTTGAGATGCAATAAAAATGTTAAATATTGTTATTTACTTGACTTTTGAGGAAATTTAGGTTAGAATAAGTTTAGTAAAAGAGAAAGCGAGGAATTATATATGTTAATAATGGCGCCACAAGTTTGTACAACACTTGCACCAATATGGCAAATTGTAGGTTGGGTGTTATTTGTATTTAAGATAGCTATTCCACTTATAATTATAATATTTGGGGCAATAGATTTAGGTAAGGCAGTTATTGCTAGTAAAGATGATGAAATTAAGAAATCTATTAAGTCATTAGTTATGAGAGCTATTGCAGGTATTGTAATATTCTTTATACCAAGTTTAGTTGGGGCTATATTTAGTATGGTTAATGAATTTGTTTCTGATGATTATAGCAAAGAGTATGATAAGTGTAAGCATTGTGTAGTTAATCCAGGTGGACAAGATTGTGAAGGTCATGTAAAAGAGGCTAATAATAGTTAAAGAAATTAATAGCTTCTTTTTTTATTGGTGTAAAATTTAAATAGTATTGAGAAATTGAATCGTTAGTATTTACAGCCATACTAAATGATAAGTGGTGTTCTCACTTATTTTT
>CANOGG010000068.1 GCA_947565485.1 uncultured Mycoplasma sp.
ATCCTCCAATCCCACCAGCAAGCGTCAAAGAAAAACCTATTTATAAAAAAAATTAATTTTTTTTTAACTGATTTCGCCCGAAAAAACCTAAGTTATCTTTAAAAAACTAACTAATCTCACAAAAAAACAAAAAAATAGCATTTTATACTTGATATCTTAAAAGTTTTTTGATATATTATATTTACCAATTCAACTAACAAGGCGAATTGGTACTAGTATCACACTAGTCAACCCCTTTTTATTCTTTTTGAAGTAGCACTAACGCTACTTCGTTTTTTTTTCTTTAGAAAAAAACTTGTAAAATTTAAAATAACCATTATAATAAATATTTGTGATGAATTATGAACAAAGAAAAAATAAAGCAATTAAACTCCAAATTTAGTAATGAATTAGACCATGCTCTAAAAATAGTCCTTCCTGAACTAACGGAGGCTTTCATAAATATTTATGGCGCCAAACATAGCGCCTACATCAAAAGTATAATTTCAAATATCAAATGGATATATTTCATTCCCGAGCGTGACTTAGAACTTTTAGTTACATACTATAAGAAATTAAATTTCACGAATAAATACATCATTAAAAGTTACCAATGCCATTTTCGTGACCTCGAAATGAAATATAATAATTTACCCTCAAACGAATTACTTTCAATTAAATTTATATATCGCCATTATCTTGCCAAGTCTGACTTACCTGAAACCCACTTAATCGCCCATAATATATCTGATGTTATGGCCGGTGATGTTCCTTTATTTACTCCTATCATGACCGATAATAAAGAAATAGAAAACCTCATTCTCTTACCCATTTATACTATCACCCTAAACCAAATTATCCATGAAATAAATCACACCATCATAATGGATACCGTTGCCTACACCAAAGATGAAATCATTACTGTTAACCTTTTTGAAACTAAAGAGAGTGAAGAATTAATCAATGATTATATCGCCTTTTTAGTTTTAGAAGAATTTTTCCGCCTCGGTGGCCAAGTACCTCATTCTTTAAAAAGATTTCCGATGTATAGCGAATATCGCGAAAACGCCTATATTGTAGAAGATTATTTTGCTAACTTACAACCCTTACTCTTAGAATGTTTAATCACCAAGAAATTCCGCCTTTTTAAACATATTGTGGGCGAAGCTAATCATACCTCGGTTTGCGAGATAATGAGTTATCTTTTCGAATTTGGTCCCGACCCCGAAATTGAGACCGAACTTGGGAATTTAATCACCTCCATGAAGTCCCGCCTCGACTCTTATAATCACCCGAACTATATTTCTTATCTCACTAATCTTGAGCATATAGGCTGTAAAATTAGACGCTTAAAATAAAAAAATAGTTTCATCCACGAAAAAACGTGTTATAATAAACATATTAAAGAAATAGGAGGCTTAAAAACTTATGGCCAGAAAACGTGTTACTGAAATATTTCCTTTTTTACTTCCCCTTAGGGTTTGGCAAAAAAATCTCTTTTACAAAATTCATATGGCTCTTGATAAAAACAAGTACTGCCATATCCAAGCCGACCCCTTAGAATATGAATTTTGTTCCACTAAAACAACCATGGTTAACGAACAAAGTGGCCATGATATCATCTATCAAAAAAATAAAGTCCATAACTTAAAAATCGCCAGTAGTCCCATGCACCAAGTCTTAATTAAACCTGGCGAGACTTTCTCTTTCTATTACCTAACTCGTAAAGTAAAAAAATATGGTAAATATAAAGATGGTCTTATCGTAAAAAATGGTAAAGTAAGTGCCGAAAAGGGCGGGGGTATCTGTCAGTTAAGTAACATGCTAAACTATCTCTTCTTACTAACCCCTTTAACTATCACCGAACGCCATGGTCATACTGAAAAATCTTTTCTAAACCCTGATAAAGACGCCCTAGATGGCATTGATGCGACTATCTGTGATGGCTGGTTAGACCTAAAAGTCAAAAATGAAACGGACGCTACTTATCAAGTCTTTATTTCTTTTGATGATACTTATATGTATGGCAAAATATTGACTGACCAAAAGCCTGATGTCTACTATGAAATAACAAACGAAAATGTCAAATACAAGAAAGAACATGGTAAAATATACGAATATTTAGATGTCTATAAAATTACCAAATCTAAAAAGACCAAAAAAGAACTTCATAAAGATAAGCTTTATAGTGAAAAAGTTCTTATTGGATATAAATTACCCGAATATATAGAAGTGGAGGAAAATTAAAAATGAAAAAGAAAATAGCTGTATTATTTGGTGGATGTTCTAGTGAGTATGAAATATCTCTTGCTAGTGCCACATCTGTAATTGAAAATCTAAACCCTGACAAGTACGAGGTCATCATGGTTGGTATCACCCCAGATGGTGATTTCTATCTCTATGATGGCCCTATATCTGATATTATCAAAGATAAATGGTTTACTAAAGAACATACTAAGAGTGTTACGTTTACCACCAACCGGAGTAATCCTGGCCTTTATTGCTTCGAAACAAACGAACTAATAAAAGTTGATGTCGTATTCCCAGTCTTACATGGTCGTAATGGTGAAGACGGTCGTCTTCAAGGCCTCCTTGAACTAACTAATATTAAATATGTTGGTTGTGATATGCTCTCATCTGCTATCTGTATGGATAAATATCAAGCCCATGTCTTAGCAAGTGCGAGTGGTATCAAAGTTCCTAAAAGTCATCTCTTTACGACTAATAATAGTTTAGATGACCTTGTAACGGGCACCGCTGACTTAAAATATCCTTTATTTGTCAAACCTGTTAATGCGGGCTCATCTCTTGGTATTACTAAAATTAATAGTAAAGATGAATTCCCTGAAGCCATGGTCGCTGCCTTTGAATATGACACCAAACTAGTTGTTGAAGAAAGCATCGACGGCTTCGAAGTCGGCTGTGCTATCATGGGTAACGATAATCTCCAAATCGGCGAAGTTGATGAAGTAGAAATCGCCTCTGGCTTCTTAGATTACAACGAAAAATATAAAGATCGTACATGCGAGATTCACTTACCAGCAAGACTAACTGAGGAAGAACGTGAAGAAATCAAAAAAGTTGGTCTTAAAATTTATCAAGCCCTCGGTTGTTGTGGCTACTCTCGTGTCGATATGTTCTATACTCCAGATAAAGAGATAGTCTTTAACGAAGTAAATACCATTCCCGGCTGTACTAGTCACTCTAGATTTCCTAAAATGCTTGAAGCATCTGGCATTTCCTTTAGCGAAGTCTTAGACACAGTTATCAATCTAAGCCTTGAAGATTAAATAATAACTCTAGCCTAAAACCTAGAGTTTTGTTATAATAAAATGAAGAAAGAAGGATAAAAATCATGAACATACTTTTAGTCGAAGATGACTACACCATTCTAGAAGGTCTAAAATTTTGCCTCACCAAGGAAAACTTTAACGTCCTAACTGCCTCATCTGGCCACGACGCTTTAAAATTAGTCGCCGAAAATTCTGTTTCGCTCCTACTTCTTGATATCAACTTACCAGACCAAAGTGGCCTTGAACTCTATACTAAAATCAAAGAGACCCAAGATATTCCCACTATCTTTCTAACCGCAAACGACCTTGAACCCACGATTGTCCAAGCTCTCGACATGGGCGCCGATGATTATATCACCAAGCCCTTTAAAACCCGCGAACTCATTAGCCGCATCAATTCTGTCCTAAGAAGAGTCTACAAAAACAACGTTACTACCACTATCACAATTAAAAATATCACCATCAACATAAATGAAGCCAGTGTCTACAAAGATAACGAAAAAATTTTTCTCACCGCTCTCGAATACAAAATCTTACTGATTATGTTTTCGCATCCTGGCACTGTCTACACCCGTGAATCCATACTCGCCGAAATTTGGGATACTGATGAAGAATATGTAAATGATAACACCCTAACTGTCTATATCAAAAGAATTAGAGAAAAAATCGAACAAGACCCCACTAATCCTGAAATTATTCTCACTGTTCGCGGCTTAGGTTACAAGGCGACTAATGAAAAGTAAAAAAATAATCTTCATCTTTCTTTTTTGTCTTGTTCTTCTCCTTATTTCCAATATCTTAACCAGTACCTATTATGAAACCTATACCTATAACACTCTAAACTCCATTATTAATAATATCACCGCATCTCATCCTGAACTTGAACCTATCACCATTGATACCATTTTAACCGAAAATCCTCAACCTACACTCTCTAAATATGGCCTTAACCCCTCTAATTTACGAAATATCCCGGAATTTAAACAATCCCAAAACCAAGCTCTTATCACCACTAGTCTCTGTTTTCTTGCTATCATCTCTTTCTTTTTCTTAATCTATTATTTCCATAACCAAAAATTAAAAAAAGAAATAACGACCATCAATAACTATTTAAAAATGATTTTAAAAGGCACCTATGAACTAAACATCGCTGATTATAACGAAGATGAACTATCTCTTCTAAAAAACGATATCTATAAAGTAACCATCAAACTAAAAGAGTTAAGCGAATACGAACGAAACGAAAAAAATTATCTAATGCACACTTTAGAAGATATCTCTCACCAATTAAAAACTCCTCTAACGGCCCTTATGGTAACTAATGACATCCTAATGAATAATGACCTAACTCCTGAGGAACAATCCGCTTTCCTCACAAAAGAATCTAAAGAGCTAACGAAAATGGAATGGCTTATCACGACTCTTTTAAAATACAGTAAACTTGATAGTGGTTCTGTGAAACTAAAAAAAGAGAGTATCAAAGCCTCTATTATTATAAATGATATCATCGAGTCTCTATCTATTCCTCTTGAATTAAAAAACATCACTGTTACGACCGAAAACTTAAACTTTTACTTAAACTGCGATATCAATTGGACCAAAGAAGCTATTTTAAACATCATCAAAAATGCCTGTGATCATCTAAAACCAAGTGGCACTATTACGATAACTGGCGAAGATAATCCTATCTATACCGCTTTATCTATCACTGATAATGGCCCTGGTATCAAAAAAAGTGATATCAAAAAAATTTTTGACCGTTTTTATAGCACTAACAGTACCCAAAATAGCATTGGTATTGGTCTTAATATGGCTAAACTAATCATTGAACGCCAAAATGGTAAAATCGAAGTGACCAGCATGGAAGGGCAGAGCACTACTTTCCAAATCATATTCTACAAGAAAAATTACTAAAATGACTAAATTGTAACTAACTTAGTCACCTGAGAGTCACAAATATTTTATATAATGTTTAGTGAAAGGAAAGATTATATGGAAATTTTAAAAGTTGAAAATTTATGTAAAACCTATACATCTAGTAAAGTCCCAGTTAAAGCTTTAGATGATGTTAGTTTTACTGTTGAAAAAGGCGAATTTGTCGCTATTATTGGTGCGAGTGGCTCTGGGAAATCCACGTTACTTCACATACTAGGAGGTGTTGACCGTCCCACCTCAGGCCATGTTTACTTAAATGGTAAAGATGTCTTTAAACTAAATGAGACTAACTTAGCTATCTTTCGTCGTCGCGAAGTAGGATTAATCTACCAATTTTATAACTTAATACCTATCTTAAATGTGAAAGAGAATATCACTCTTCCCGTCTTACTTGATAACGCTAAGGTCGACACTAACTACCTAAATGAACTAATTCACACATTGGGCCTTGAGTCTCGCATCAATCACTTACCGAGTGAATTATCCGGCGGGCAACAACAAAGAGTCTCTATCGGTCGTGCTCTCATGAACCATCCGGCACTTCTCCTCGCTGATGAACCAACCGGCAACCTAGACTCCAAAGCAAGTGGCGAAATATTGGAGCTTCTAAAACTCTCCAACGAGAAATTTGGGCAAACAATCATCATGATAACTCATGATAAAAGCTTAGCCTTAGAAGCTAAACGTATTATTACAATCAATGATGGTAAAATAACTAGCGATGAACGAGTAGGTAATAACTCATGAAAATTTTAAATAAACTAACTATCAAACATCTCATCATGAACAAAAAAAGAACGCTTACCACCATCATTGGTATCACTCTATCTACAGCCCTCATGCTTGGCCTTGGTCTATTATTTTCTAGTCTCTTAACTACTGAACGCCAAGACGCTATCAAGACCTACGGCTCATATAACTTATATCTTGAAGACTTAAACGCCAAGGAAATAAGCACCATCAAGAAAAATGTTAACGTCTCTAAAGTCTACTATTATACCCCTCTAGGTTTTGCTAAAACTGATAGTAATTTCGATGCTAAACCCTTTTTATATGTTACCGAAACCAATGAAGACTTCTTTAACAAGTTATCCCTCTTAGAGGGGCACTTCCCACAGAACAACAACGAAATTGTTATTGGCTCTAATCTCACCGATTATAGTTCTAATTATAAAGTAGGCGATACTATCAATTTAGAGATTGGTTCTCGTATTACTCCTGATGGTGAACTTGATATCACGAGTAATGACTGCCTAGCAACTTCATGGCACGAAGATGAAGTGGAGTTTATATCTGAAAGCATCAATGTTAAAATGACTAAAACGTACCAAATAGTGGGCATAGTTGACACTAGTCATTTTGAGTCTTACAATGCCGCCGGTGTCATGG
>CANOGG010000069.1 GCA_947565485.1 uncultured Mycoplasma sp.
CTCCAGAGCTTCGTCCGATGATTCAACTTGATGGTGGTCGTTTTGCCACCTCTGACTTAAATGACTTATATCGTCGTATTATTAATCGTAATAACCGTTTACGTAAATTACTCGAACTAGGCGCTCCAACTATCATTGTCCAAAATGAAAAACGTATGCTTCAAGAAGCCGTTGACAGTCTCTTTGATAATGGTCGTCGTGGTCGTAGTATTACTGCTGCTGGTAATCGTCCTCTAAAGAGTTTATCTAGCATGTTAAAAGGTAAACAAGGTCGTTTCCGCCAAAACTTACTTGGTAAACGTGTTGACTATTCAGGTCGTTCTGTTATCGTTGTTGGTCCTAATCTTAAAATGTACCAATGTGGTATTCCTAAAGAAATGGCACTTGAGTTATTTAAACCTCATGTTATTCATGGCCTTGTCGAACGTGGTCTTGCTCATAACATTAAAGGTGCTAAGAAATTAATCGATGCTCGTGATGAATGTGTTTGGGATATTGTTGAAGATGTTATCACTGAACATCCAGTTCTCTTAAACCGTGCTCCAACCCTCCATCGCCTTGGTATCCAAGCTTTCGAACCTAAACTTGTTGGTGGTAAAGCTATTCGTTTGCACCCTCTAGTTTGTACTGGTTTTAACGCTGACTTCGATGGCGACCAAATGGCTGTCCACATCCCTCTATCTGAGGAAGCTAAAGCTGAAGCTCGTATTCTAATGTTATCAGCAAGCAACATTCTAAATCCTAAAGATGGTAAACCAATCGTTACACCAAGCCAAGACATGGTTTTAGGAAACTGTTACTTAACTATCGAGAAAGTAGGCGAACCTAACGAAGGCAAAGTCTATAAGAGTCCTAATGAAGCTTTAATGGCTTATGAACGTCGCGAAATTACGCTTCATACTCGTATTGCTGTTCCAGTTCGTTCTTTCAAATATAAATTATTCACTGAAGAACAACTAGACAAATATTTAGTAACTACTGTTGGTAAGATAATCTTTAATGAAATCCTTCCTGACTCTTATCCTTTTGTTAATGAGGGAACCAAAGAAAACATCGAAGGAATAACACCTGCTAAATATTTCATCTCTATGGGTATGAATATTCCTGAGGAAATAAACAAGATTGATCCTCCAAAACCATTTGTCAAAAAAACTTTAGAATGGCTAATCGCTCAAGTCTTCAAAAGATATAAAACTACTGAAACTTCAGTTATGCTTGATAAACTAAAAGATTTAGGTTTCAAGTATTCCACTGTCGCTGGTATCACTGTATCTGTTTCTGATATCGTTCGTAGTTCTAAAAAAGGCGAAATAATCAAGAATGCCCAAACTAAAGTTGAAAAAGTAAATAAACAATTTAAACGTGGTTTAATTACTGAAGAAGAGCGTTATAATAGTGTCATCTCTATTTGGACTGATGCTAATGACGAAGTTAAAAAAGAACTTCAAGAAATATCTGCTAATGACTTTGATAACCCAATATTCATGATGATGAACTCTAACGCCCGTGGTTCTATTTCAAACTTTACTCAACTTGCCGGTATGCGAGGCTTAATGGCTAAACCTGACGGTTCAACTGTGGAAATTCCTATCACATCATGCTTTATTGAAGGTCTAGATGTATCTGAATTCTTCTTATCAACCCATGGTTCTAGAAAGGGATCTGCTGATACCGCCTTACGTACTGCCGACTCTGGATACTTAACTCGTCGTTTAGTCGATGTTGCTCAAGATATCATTGTTAAAGAATTTGATTGTGGTGCTATCGCAGGTGTTGAAGTCTATGACTTATTAAACGATAAAGATGGCGCTGTTATCGAATCTTTAGGTGAACGTATTTTAGGTCGTTATACTGCTAAAAAAGTATTACATCCTGAAACTAAAGAGGTAATCGTTGAAAAAGACGAAATGATTAACGAAAATATCGCGGCTAAAATTGTTAAAGCTGGCGTTAAACGCGTTGAAATTAGAAGTGTCTTAACGTGTAAAACTAGAAATGGTGTTTGCCAAAAATGTTATGGTCGTAACCTAGCTACTGGTAATCTTGTCGAAACTGGTGAAGCAGTAGGTATCATGGCGGCTCAATCAATCGGTGAACCAGGTACCCAACTTACCATGCGTACTTTCCATACTGGTGGTGTTGCTGGAGGCGACGATATCACTCAAGGTCTTCCTCGTGTTGAAGAATTATTCGAGGCTCGTACGCCAAAATATAAAGCTACTGTCTCTGAGATTAATGGTAAAGTAATTCATATCGAAGATCAAGGAGGTAAACATAAAGTTGTCGTTGAAAATGAAGCTGGTGTTCGTGAACATATTACTAATTACAATACCAAACTTCGTGTTGAAGAAGGCGACATGGTCGTAGCGGGCGAAAAACTTACTGAGGGTTCTATTGCCCCAAAAGAGTTACTCGCTGTTACTGACCCACTTACTGCCGAGGAATACATCTTAAAAGAAATTCAAGCTGTATATAAACTTCAAGGTGTTGATATCAATGATAAACACGTTGAAATCATCGTTAAACGTATGATTAATAAAGTTCGTATTGTCGATGCTGGTGATTCTGACTTTGTTGAAGGTCTAACCGTTTCTCTTCAAGACTTTACTGAAGGTAATAAACCAGTTATCTTACGTGGTGGTATTCCTGCTACTGGTCGTCCAATCATGCTTGGTATCACCAAATCATCTCTTGAAACTGATAGTTACTTATCTGCGGCTTCATTCCAAGAGACCACAAGAGTCTTAACTGATGCGGCTATCAAAGGTAAAGTTGACTATTTACGTGGTTTAAAAGAGAATGTTATTATTGGAAAACTTATTCCTGCAGGAACTGGTGCTAAAGAATATAGTGACATTGATATTTATCTTGAAAAAGAATTTATGGAAGATGATGCTTCTGAATTCTTAGAAGATAAACTTCTTGAAGAAGGTTCTGAAGTAAGTTCTGAAAAAGAAGAAATAACAACTGAAGAAGAAATTGTATCACCAATTATCGAAACACCAAACATTGTCGCTGAAAAACTAAGTGATATCGAAGACCCAGATGACATAGAAGATGAAGAAGAAAGTGCTGAAGAATAACCACTTTCTTTTTTTATTACTATTATTTAATTAAAATGCTAATATATTTATAAGTAGGTGAGTAATATGTTAAATTTTAAATTAATGCCTGACGAAGAAATAAAAATAATAAAAAATGATATCAAAGTAAGAGCTAATACTAACAATTATATCTTAACGTTTTTTCTTACCACCAAAAGACTAGTACTCCTAAAAGATGTCAACCAAGAGTTAGTCTTTAATGAATTCTTAAGTTCAAGAACTATTGCCATTCCCAAAAATCTCGAAGTCGTCTTTGATATCGAATTAACTGCCATCAAGGATATAATATACCAAGATAACCAAAACAAAATAACTTTTAAAGAAAATGCCAACGAATTATATTTAACCTGTGAAAATCTAAAAGGAATTATCTAATGCGTATAATTTTCTCTAATAAATTATCTTGTTTTATTACCAACTTTTTGTTATAATTAAGTTGGTAATAAAGTTGGTAATAAAGTTGGTAATAAAGTTGGTGATAAAATGGAAGATATTATTTTAAAATTATGCAGTTATGAAAATGAAGAAGAATGGTTCGAATTTAAAGAAAACTGGTTTGAATTAGACAAATTAGGTGAATATATTTCTGCTATCTCTAACTCCTGTGCTATCTGTAACAAAAAAGAGGGTTATTTTATTTGGGGAATCGATAATTTAAAACATAATATTGTTGGAACAAATTTTAATTTTCATCAAGATTATAAAAATGAGCCATTACAAAATTATCTTGCAAGGAATCTAAACCCTAGTCTCGATTTTAAATTTGAAGAATTAAGTATAAATAAAAAAAGAGTAGTAGTTTTAAGAATACCATCAGCAAATAATATACCCACTTCCTATAAAGAAAAAAGGTACATCAGAATAGGCTCATCTAAAGTTAATTTAAGTTTTTATCCCGAACGAGAGAAAAATTTATTTAAAATATTAGAACAAGGATTTCCTACAATAGAAAATACCTGCTCCAAATATCAAGACTTGACATTTTTGAAACTATTTGGTTATTATGGCTCAAAAGGCCTTATATTAGATGAAAAAACTTTTAAGAAAAATCTCAATTTACTAACTGAAGATGGTAAATATAATATTTTAGCTCAAATACTTTCTGATAACTCTCACATGCCTTTAAGAGTATCTATTTTTGAAGGAAAAAATAAAGCCTCAAAATTATTTTCTGTTCGTGATTTTGGCTTTAATTGTCTGTTATATTCTCTAGATGAACTACTGCACTACGGCGATGTTTTAAATATTATTCAAGCAGATGAAAAAAACCGTATTGTCGAACGAAAAGAAATACCCCTTTTTGATAATGACGCTTTTAGAGAGGCAATCATAAACGCTATCCTACACAACAAATGGATTTTAGAAAATGAGCCTATGATTAGTGTCTATAAAGATAGAATAGAAATACTTTCACGTGGCTCTCTTGCCCCTAATCAAACTTTAAATGGTTTTTTTGCTGGTGAATCAGTACCAGTAAATAGCAAACTATCAGAAATATTTTTACAACTTCATATAAGTGAAAAATCTGGAAGAGGGGTTCCCAAGATAGTTGAAAAATATGGTCGAAATGCTTTTGAATTTCGCGAAAATTCTATTGTTGTAACTATTCCTTTTAACTGGCTCGATGAAAAAAAAGCAAATATATCTCATAATCTCAAACTAAATAAAAATCGTCAAAACATTATATCAGAAATTAACAAAAAACCCAATATTACTAAAGAAGAATTATCAAAAATAATAGGAATAAGTGGAACTGCCATAGATAATAACATTTCTTACTTACGAAAAAATAACTATATTACTAGAATTGGTTCGAATAAAAATGGATACTGGATGGTATTAGATGATAAACATTATTAAATATTTAATAATAAATAAAAAAATCTAAAATAGCTTAATTAGATTTTTTTAATTCCAAAGAATAGGCTCATCAACCCGTCCTAACAAATAGTCAGCACTCACCCCATATTTACTACACATCGTATAGAGAAAAGGAGTGGCAATTAAATTTATACCTTTTTCATACTTAGAAATCACCTGATGTACAGTATTTAAAATATTAGCTAATTTATCTTGTGTTAGTTTATTTTCTTTCCTAAATTGTTTCAATCTTTCACCACTTTTTATCGCATTAATTTCTTTCACCATTTTATCATATTGCATTACAGTCGTAAAACCTAAAATATAATCTAAAGATACATCAAAAAAATTACAGATAGCATTCAAATGCCTAATTGGAATCGTTTGCTTATCTTTCTCATAGCGACAATATAAACTACTATCAACATTTATTAGTTTTGCCATTTCTACTTGAGAAATACCTTTTCGTATTCGCAAATTTAATATTCTTTTTCCATATTCCATCTAGTATTCCTCCTAAAACATTAAATATAATATTAATATCTATTTTTTATCAAGCATCGTAGGACCATCAGTTCTTCCTAAAAGATAATCGGCACTCACCCCGTATTTACTACATATTGTGTATAATACGATTGTCGAAATTATATTTGTATTATTTTCATATTTACAAATAACTCCATTATTAAAATCAAATAAATTTTCTAATTCTCTTTGAGTTAAATGCCACTCTTTTCTAAATTGTTTTAATCTTTCACCTTGTTTTTCTAACTCAAATTTTGTTTTTATTTCCTTTTGCTTACACTTAAAACCAAATATATAATCAAGTGCCACCCCAAAATATTCGCAAAAACAAATCAATCTTTTTATTGGTATTACTTCCATATTGCATTCCCACATTGAATACGTTCCCCGACTAACCCCCAGCGCTTCTGCAACCTCTGCTTGTGACTTATTATTTTCTAATCTCACATTTTTCAAATTTTCAATATTTAGCATGATTATCACCAGTACAATTGTCGCATTAAATACTAAAAATAAAAATAATGTGCAGGATATAATCAAATTTATCTTGACTTTTTATCTTTTCAAATTTATATTTTAACTATAAACTAGGCGCGTCTAGTTTATAATTGGAAAAGTAAGTTTATAATATCTAGATATGAAAATTAATACCTTCATGAATATTGGAGGTAAAAATGAAAACTAAAACATTTAAACAAAAGGGGAAAAAGAAATTGACAATCGGAATATTTTTAAGTATTGCCTTATTTAATACTGCAATAATTTATAATTTATTCCTAAAAGACCAAAACATTACCCTAAAAAGAAGTACTAACGACCAACTAATGGCGGTTTATCTTGACGATGGAAGTGGTACATACAACAAAGCCAGTGATGGCAAAATACCCACTAGTGGTTATACTCTAAATACTGATACTGATAAAATAAGATGTACAGTTAATGGCGGTGATCGACCAATCAAATACTTTAGAGGAAATGTTAACAACAACTGGGTAGTGTTTGGCAAAGATGGTTCTAACTACATTTGGTGGCGAATAATCAGAAATAATAGTAATGGTTCACTAAGAATGATATATGCTG
>CANOGG010000070.1 GCA_947565485.1 uncultured Mycoplasma sp.
AGATATAACATCAGTTACTTTATCTATCCCCCGATATTCTCGGTTTATCTCTCTTATCTTCTCTTCTCCGACAAACACGACTGAAAAACAGGCATTTAGAACCCCTTCATGCTTAAGTCCTCTCTTAAGCACTTTCGTTAAATAATCATATTTAAAATCTACTCCTACCTCATCATTAATTACAAACTTATTCATATAATGTTTACTCCCATTCGTCCTAGTAAATAAATAATCATCAAAACTAATATTCCAAAACACAAAATATTATAAACAATATCTTTTCCAAATATTCCGGGTAAATACTTCTTAATCGCATTAAGTGCCACATATAATAAGAAACCAATAATTGCCCCTACAACATTCAGTAATATATCATCAACATCAAAACTTCTCCCAATGCACAACTGAACAAACTCCACGGTCGTACTTGATACTGCACTAACAAGCATTATCGGAAGTATCCTCTTTGGCTTAATATAAGTCGATATAAAATAACCAAAAGGCACAAAGAGTACTATATTTCCCACCACATTAAGATAAAAAGCATTGCTTCCAATCGGATATCTAAGTATCTCTTTAAATGGTGCTAAATTATACCCACTAACATGATTAAGCTCACTTCTCGTCAAAAGCTCATACAAAAGTAATGCATAAATTATAAATAACATATTCGAAAACTCTTTATAAAAGACAAACTTCTCATTATTAGTTCTAATCGCTGCTATCCTAACACTTACAATAACCACCAAAAAAATAGTAAGCATTGGCCACATATTATCAATCGACTCTGTTATTATCCCTATTATACTCTTTGCCATTAGTATCACTATCCGTTTCTACCTCGTAGTACTTTTTTATTCCTATTTGCTCGTTAACTGCCACGAACAACTCTATATCTAAATTACCATTATTTATACTTTTTTTCAATACTTTTTCATCTATTTTTTGAAGTTCTTCCCCACTTCCCTGCTTCATTTTTAAAAAAGCCAATTCTGCCGCCTTACGTATTGCTTCCTCGTTACTATATTCTTTATCTTCAACTTTAACCTCTATCTCTTTTTGAACATAAACCTCCCATCCAAATATCTTAAACAACAATATATTCTTAACTCTCTTCTCTCCAACCCGGCTCTTTAAAATCACATACTCCTGAACCCCATTCTTAACCATCAAATTAAATCGCACTTTTCCTGTATCCACTTCTTCTTGATATTTAAGAGGTAAACTAACATTTACTTTATACCACACCTCAGCCCTAACCTCACCTCTCGCACAAACATTATTTACTACTGCCTCATTAAGCTTCACTTCTCCACTAATTAAAACCTCATCTTTCACAACAAAATCATTTATCATAACATTTTGCACACCTCTATTTACATTAATACTCTTAACTATTCCCGACTTACTAGCGACAATATGACAAGTTCCCTCTTCTTTATCATAATTATTTATAATTCTCTCTTCGACCCTAATATCAATAACCATTCCCTTAACATCTATCTCTAACCACTCGATTTTATCTTTATAATTACTCTTAATTTTCGCAATTATTCTCTCATATTCTTGATAACTTTTCTTAAAAGTTAAAGGTTCTACTCCCTCATCTTTAAGAGCTTCAATAATAAGTTCTCTTAAAAAACGTGACTCATGAACGACCCTCACATCCACAATCACGTTACTAAGCACTAAAAAAACAAGTAACCCAAAAATAACACTAACTATCAGTAGCATATTCTCTCTCATTACTTTTCTTAATTTATACAAGCCCACTTCATCTACTATTTCCCATTTATAACTAATGAGATACTTCTTTAATCTCTTAATATCCGTATCTAGTATTTCCAAGACTACTCCCTCACTTGTATAATGAATATTCCTCATCCTTACATTAATTCTATTAAGTTTTAAAAAAAGCTCACTCTTCTTATTAGTTTTAATATATATTACCCGGTAACGCTTCATCTTTTGAACCTCACACTATTAATTACTCCTTTAAGCATAATCTCATGATTATCCATTGCCCCAACGACTAACCTCTCACCTTCGATTACGAGCCTAAACTCTTTTAACTTTAACTCCACATAAGTATCACTAAGACTCACTAACTCCAAATAATAATACACATGCAAACAATCATTAAATATATCAATATAATAATCTTGATCTAACAAGAAATTCTGCAAATTCTTTATCATCCGCATAAACTATTCACCCATTTAATTTTATGCGCTAAAATCAAAATTAAACGTATTTAAAAACTGTCATGAAATATCACAACAGTTTAACTATAAGGATTAAGCCTTCTCGCAATTATTCTTCGTTCTTTTTTACTATCAACTATCTTCGCTACTTTACAATAAGCATTCTTGTTAAACACCTCATAAATACTACAAGCTTTATCGACCAAACATATAATTATACTCTCTTTATATTTTGGTGGATAAAAAGTAAGTGGAAACATATGCTTCTCAATAATATCAGCCTCTAAATAATTGATATCAAAATCTCTTCTCGCATTAAAAAGAGCTATCTTCGGATGAATTATTCCATGTAACCCTACATTTTTTGACGGTTTATATTTCTGATGCCAATCATATAAGAAATAATCATGTAATAAAGCTCCTCTAATAAGTTCTTTTTCATGCACCCTGAGATGAAAGAACTTCACTAAACGATAACTATAATAAGACACTGCAATTGAATGTAATAAACAACTTGTATTCCCATGCTGCATATATCTATTCATTTTTAAAAACTTCTTTTTCTGTAATAATTCTTCTAAATAACCTTTAAACAGTAAATCTTCTACTTCTCTTTGTTTAAGCTTCATATTCCATTCTCCTAAAACAATTATATTACATATTTTAAAAATTACCAATACTAAAATTTAATTTTTCGCATCTCTCCGACATTTTTCTGTAAATTATCTCCCAAATTTTTCAAATATTCAACTTCAGATTTATCAAAATATAAATACATTTCTTGAAGAACCATCTCTATAACTTCTGAACAATTATCGGGATTTGTAACACTAAGACTATCTATTTCCTTTAAAACAAATTCTTTATTGAAAAACTTACTAGAAAATAAATTTTCCGCTATATGCGCAACTTTCTCTTTTGGTGCCCATCTAAGCATTCTTGAAGCAATCTCTCTATTCCCTTTATTAGCAAATAATACTAACAAAAAGTTTGCTTCCCTACAATTACCATAAAATATCGCACTCATCCAAATTTCTAGCATTTCATTATCAACTGCCTGCGTTGCTAATTTTCCACAAATCTGACTTCTAGTTTTAGCGTCTAACATTTGATACAACACTTTAACATCTTCCAAAACATTTAACATTAATAAAGCATCAATGTAATTTTCCACTACCTCTTCATCATCTTCTAGTCCCTTACTAGCTCGCTCCTCATAATTTTTAAGTATTTCTAAAACTAAAGCACTAACTTGCATCTTATTTAACGCACAATTATCTAATACATCATAAAGAATTGCTCCCAAATTTAAAGTTGCCACCACTTCTCTAAATTGTTCCTTAGATGGATTAGTATCAACCCACTCACTTAACACAGCTTTTAATTCTTTCTTATTTCTAATCATCTTTATATACTCTAAAGCATATTTACTCTTCAAAATATTCAAAGTAATTTTTTTACTTTTCATAAAACCTAAAGTCATTACTTCATATGTCGCATCATTTACTTCACAATCCGCCAAATAATCTCTAAACATATTAAACTCACTATCATAATCAGGATTATTATGCACCTGATTCGCCACTAACATCATGTATTTATAAAGATTCTCTTTTACACAAGTATAAAAAAATAATTTAAAATGTTTGTCTAACACCCATTTTATAAAATATTCTCTATCACCATCTTCTTTATATACTAATAATAAAGTTTGTCTTTTCTCTTCCATACTTAAACTATCAAAATGTATTGTTAAAAAGTCTATATTTTCCTTTTTTAAAACCCAATCGATTACACTTTTCTTCTTAAAATCATTTAATTCTTCAAAACTAATTGTTTTTGAACTTATTTTCTCAATTAATTCCTGGACATTATCTTCCTTCATCAAACTTTTATTACTATAAATACTCTTAATTAAAACTCTTTTTATCACTCTATAAAATTTCGTAAAATTTTCTTTTAACTTCTTATAACTATTAATGAAATTCGTCCCTATTTTACCTGTCTTAACTTTTAGCCAAAATCCAAACTGCCGCAAATTTTCTATTTGCTTCATCACCAAAACACCCATCTTATTTGTCGCATTACATCCCAAATCACTTAACTTTTTCTTTTGTTCTTCCCACCAAAATTTTCTCATCAAAGTTTTCTGGTTATTAATCTTCTTTTTCTCTGATATTTTTTTTGCCTTTTCTTTCTTTTGTATTTCTTGTTTTTTAGCCCAATTTTCTTGCCAAATACTAAAGGACTTTTTCATTTGTTCCCAATTTATTCCTGACTTATTCTTTTCTTTGACCTTCTTATCCATTTTCTCTTTCACTGGTCTTTTTATCTCTTTATTTTTCTTTTTTGATATATCCTGTTTCTTAAATGCATCTAACTTTTCTCGCCAACTAACCTCTGACTTCACTTCTGTCTTTTCTTCTTCATGCTTCTTATTTTTCTTTTTAGGTGTTATCATCTTAATTTTATCTAAAACCGTCTTCATCGTTTTCGACATATTTTCTCTCATTTGCCTATTTTTCTCTTCTTGTTCTCTTTTCTTTTGCAATTTAAGCTCTTCTAATTCTTCCTGAGTTAATTCATGCCATTCCGAAGAACAATAGCAAACATTCCCATCTTCCATCTCGCTAGTCTCATATTCTTTTTTATTTTCATCTAAAATACTTTTAATATTTTCTATTGGTTCCAAATTATAAAGATTAAACTTTCCTTCAAATTTTTTCGCATAAGGATTCTTTTTTGACTTCAAAACATAATCAACCAAAATCTCGACTTTCTCACTATCAATATCATCTCTATCTTTAACATATTCAATCAAATAAGATATATACTCTGATAA
Organism: uncultured Mycoplasma sp.; assembly: GCA_947565485.1. Classification (GTDB taxonomy): domain Bacteria; phylum Bacillota_I; class Bacilli_A; order RF39; family UBA660; genus Caccenecus. Next base: position 5,047 of record CANOGG010000070.1, read on the forward strand.
ACAATATGTTACACTAGCTGCAAAAAATTCTTCAAAATAGTCTTTAATCTGTTTCTTATAATATTCTCTTTCAACATAACTATTATAAGTGTATGCTATAGCCTCTATTCTATCTCCCTCATCTAAATGGGAAAATAAATATCTAATCATCAAACTATCATTCTTTCCTATAGCTAGCCAAAACAATTTTTTAATATGCTTTAACTTCACATTGTAAAGAATGTTTTTATCATGAGAAATTATTCTTTGCAACTTCGCATAATCATTAACCTTAATTGCTCTTACAATTTTTATAACTTCTATCATCTTCATCGCCCCCTATCTACTTAAATATCCTTGTTTATAATACGCAGTTTTTTCTGCAAAACTTCCTAAAACCGTTAACTCATTTTCATTAAAACTTTGCCAAACATCATTATTTGCTATAAACTTTAACGCCTGAATGTATTTTACACTTAAAACTCCCTCTAACAATATTACCACTTCTGTATAAAAACCAGTTCCTCTCTTCGTTAATATTTGTTCTAAAATTTTATCTAATTCTTCTGTCTCTAAATTTATTACCAAATATCCTACTTCACTAATACTACCTTGTTCTATTACTCTTCTAATAAAATCTTCATTCTGTAGTATTAAAGCAAAATTAAGTATCTTATTCATATTGTCACTACTAAATACTTTCTTCATATATTTATGAACTTCATCCTGATTAAGAAGTGCCAATAGTTTCTTTAAAGTCTCAAAAACATTCAAATTAATTATTTCTTGCACTAAATACTCATGATGCATAAAATTCTTTTTCTCCTCTAGTATCGCATACAAACACTCTGACTTAACTCTCTTATCATTAACGGCATTTATTACAAAATGGATTATTTTCTCTAATTTACTCATATCCTGAAGTCCTCGAGCTAAAAATCTAATATCTTGTGAATAGACTGGTCTTTTAAAAAGTTTCGCTAAAAAATCATTTACATTATCTAAAGGCATATCTTCAATATAATCAAGCACATTCTCAATGTCACTATCTATAATTTTAAAATCAAACTCTAAACTTTTAAAGCACTCCAAAGAACTAACAGCTATCACTGTTGCATCAACTGACGCCTTTAAGAAATATTCTCGTATTTTTCTTCGCTCCTTAAAATAAGCATTTTTCTTATTATTTACTATCTTTGCTAAATGATAAAGTATATACTTCTTATCATTTTGTATCGCAAACTCTAAAAAATCAGCTAAAAAAATTTCAAATTCTTTGCAATAAGAAACATAAGTAACTTCGTGATACATTTCTTCAATTATTACTTTTCTAAACTTATCATTACTTACATAAAGTAAACTATTAAGTAATGCCCTATCATTATTATTATTGGCTAAATAGGTTAACTTTTTTACTTGTCGATTTGAAATTGCTGCTTTTAAACCCTTTAAATTCTTCGAAAATAATATCTATATTTCCTTAGTATT
>CANOGG010000071.1 GCA_947565485.1 uncultured Mycoplasma sp.
GCTCTAAATAGTTACATAAAATCTAGTTTTTGGGCTTTATTTAATAATAAAGAAGTAATTTTCCATGGCGACCCCCATAGTGGTAATATATGCCTCGATGATAAAGGCAATATATACTTTTTAGATATGGGACTTTTATGTACTCTAAGTAAAAAGGACGCCGAATTAACTAAACAATTATTTTTTGCCGCCTATTCCGGTAATCATGAAAAATTATATCAACTTCTTGCCAGTTTTGGCACTTTAAATAAAAAGGAAGAACAAATCCTCAAAAATTTTTGCCAACAATATTGTGAAAATGTCAAAACCAAAAATATCACATATTATTTTGTTGATGTTATTAATGCTTGTCTAATCTGTGAAATTAATCCTCCTGATTTTTTATTTAGCATGGCTAAGGCTTTCGTCTGTCTAAACGGCATTTGTAATTTCTCCGAAAATAAATATTCTGCCCAAGAATTATTACAAGAACAAGTATTGGAATATCTCTTCCAAAGAAGTATCAAAGATAGTCAAGAAATATTATTGGATATTTTAAAAATCACTCCCCAAATGCTCGAAAATATCTATGAATACGGTTTAATAAATACTTTTGCTAAAATAACAACCCATAAAAAATTAAACAACGACACCAAAAAACTCCTCGAAAATCTAAAAGAGATGTTACTCTTAATAAAAAATAACCCTCCAAAAATTCAAGATGAGCCAAAACTTCAAAGAACAAAACCATCATAACAAATCTAATCCAAACATAAATTTTTTGACAATACTTAATTACCCATGCTATAATAAAGTTAACAAAAGAATTAAAAATACAACTCTAAATACGAAAGGGTAAAAATATGTCTAAACCATTAAAATTTATTCTCCTCACTCTAGGAGTATTCCTAACCATCATCTTAATTGATACTATCCAAGCTAAAGTCTTAAATAATAAACCATTCATCAAGCTTGTCGAAAAATACCATAGTGGTGACCTTATGCGTAAAGATATTGGCATCTTAGTTGATACCTATAACTGCCACATTGATGGCCAACATACGGTCTTTAAATGGCAAAAATATACCTGTTCTAGTCTAGATGAAGTTCTACTAATAGGCACTAAAGAAACTTTTAAGCTTGGCTTAACTCTTGATGATAATCGCTATGTATCTTTTGCCTATGACGTTCCATATTCTAATACTAGTTTATTTGATGCTTTAACCAAAAATGAAATAACTATCAAAGAGTTTCTAAAGAAACTAACCAAAATAGATACTTTAAAAGACGGTGGCTCTACTATTTATAAATATGACCAATCTAAAAAAGAGTTCGGTCCCGAAGATTTTTATGTTATCTCTTGTAATAGTCTAGATGGTATCAAAGATATTTACATTGCTAAAGAAAAAGACACTCTAACCAACATATGTAGCCTTCATATCAACGACTTAGAAAATGTCTCTATGACCATCAAAGATGGGACTCTAGAAAAAACAAAAGCTACAATTATTATTAAAGATACCAGTAACCGTAAAAACATTTATGGCGAATACTTCAAACTTGAACGTGAGGAAAAAAGCACGTGGCATGAACTAAAATCCAAAGAAACTCTAGCCTTTAATGATATCGGCTATACAGTTAACTCTAATAACTATCTTGAACTTGAAATTGATTGGAGCAGATTTTATGGCGAACTAGAAAAAGGAACCTATCGCCTAATAAAATACACAAGCGAAAGGGGAGAACCTATCAAACACTATTTAACCACAGAATTTACTATCAAATAAAATGTTCACTCATAACCAAATTTCCCTTAAAAAAAGGGTTTTTTCATAAAATAAATTTACAAAAGGAGTTATTAAACCATCAGCTGCCACAGCTACTGTTCTAATTGACTCTTTATACCTCTTTATTAAGAAACGTATCTAATTTTTAGAACCGTTAATTAATTAATAAATTCGGTTCTTTTTCTTTTATCTTGCTAATTTTAAAACATATGCTATAATAGAAACCAGGTGAAAAAAATGATTTCAGACTATCTAAATATATTTTGTCCTCCAAATGATTATCCCGAGTTTCTAACTAAATATCTCTCTACTAAAACTATGACTCGCTTAAAATATATCGGCCAATTTTGTGGCGATGATTATACTAATCTCTATCATCCTTTAGCCTTTTATTCTCGCTTTGACCATAGTCTCGCTGTAGCCCTTATGACTTATCACTTTACTCATGCTAAAACACCCACTATATTAGCACTTCTTCATGATATATACACGCCTTGTTTTGCTCACACTGTTGATTATGTTTTAAATGATTATCTTAACCAAGAGACCTCAGAACAAGTAGGAAGAAGCGCTATTTCTAATGACTCTCTACTAGAAGAGTATCTATTAGAAGATAATATCCAACTCTCGGAACTAAAAAATCTCCATCACTATACCGTTCTTGAAAATCATTCACCACGTCTTTGTACTGACCGTCTTGATGGCGTTTTAGGAACATGTGCTATCTGGCTTCATACTCAATCTTTATCAAGCATTAAAGAAGTATATACCAACTTAACAGTCATACCAAATGAAGATAATCAACCTGAAATCGGCTTTGTTAATCTTGACATTGCTACCAAATTTGTCCCCATGATTCTAACATATGCCTACGAATGTAGTAGTAATCGTGATAAATTTGCCATGAAATATATTTCTGACTGCTTAAAACTTGCTCTATCAAAAAAATATTTCAGTTTAACTGATCTCTATACGAAAAAGGAAAGCGAAATTGTTACTATTCTAAAAAAATATATTCCTTCCTGGGAAATTTTTGCCAACTCCAGTGAATTAATCGAGACATCTAAGTTACCTTTAAATTACCATATTTCTTTTGAAACTAAAAAAAGAAATGTTATTCCTCTTCTAAAAATGCCTGATAAAACCATTCGCTTAACTGAGGCCTCACCCCAAATAAACGCCATGTACCAAGAATTTTATACCCACCAAGAACCACCATATGCTTATATAAAATCTTTAAAAAAACTCTAAAAAAATGTTAATGTTAAGTCTAGTTGACAAACTTCCAATCAAAGTTGGTGGACTGCAACCGCTATCTTTAGTACAATGGTTCTGAGGTGAAGAAATATGTCAATCGGCGAAAAAATTTATGAATTAAGAAAAAAGAAAAATCTAAGTCAAGAAGAATTAGCAAGTGCTCTAGGTGTAACCCGCCAAACAATAAGTAAATGGGAAACTGGCGAATCAAGTCCCGATTTCGACAAAATAGTCCCATTATGTAACTTCTTTGAAATATCCACTGACGAACTCTTAAAAGGTGAAAATCATTTAGAAAAGGAAATAATTATTGAAAAAAAGCGTAACAAATCTCTCATGATTTCTATGTGTATAATTATCTTTGTAGTCATGTGTATAAGTGCAATTTTTTTAGAAGATATAGGTGCTAGTGACTCTCTAATGGCCGCGGTTTCTCTAACTTGTTTAGGTGCCATATCTATCATTTTAGTTAATTTCTTTTTAACTAGAACTCCCAAGAAATACGAGACTAAAGGTGAATACAGAAAAGAAAAACTCTTAAACGAAACATTTAATTTACTCTTATTTCTAATGTATCTTGGAGTGAGTTTTCTCTTCGATATCTGGGAGTATTCTTGGGTTATCATCATCATCGGGTTATTAGTTAAAAGGGTAATCGAACTATTATTTATTTTAAGAGGTGAAAAAAATGATAAATAAAACTGTAATTGTAACTAATATTATTATTCTCTCATGTATTATCGTGGGTCTCGTAATATTTTTAGTTTTGGGAATTGGCTCTAAACACGAATACTTAAAAGGCCAAAATACTATAATTAGCGACCAAAAATATAACCTAACAGACTTCAATAAACTAAATATAAACGTTAAATCTTATGACATCAGTTTTGAAAAAAGCCTTTCTTCCAATATCGAAGTCAAAGTCTATGGCCATGAAAAAGACCGCAATAAAATTAAAATCGCACTTGAGAAAGATAAACTTAATATAACCCAAACTGGTTCTTCTAATTATATTTGCTTTGGCTTTTGTTATTATGAAAATAAAGTAGTTATCTATCTTCCAGAAAATTTTAATCCTGCCCTAGATCTCAAAACTATGAGTGGTGACATCACATCTGATATTCCTTTAACCAATGCCCAAAATAAATTTAAAACAACCAGTGGTGACATTGAACTACCAAACTTAACTAAAAGTACAGTTACTAGTACTAGTGGCGAGATTGAAATAGGCACAGTCGATAATCTAACAACCAAAACAACTAGTGGCGATATTACTATTACTGAGGTAAATAACCTAAATGCCATCTCCACCAGTGGCGAAATATCTATCACTAAAATTAATAATAGTGGTACCATCAAAACAACTAGTGGCGATATTGATATTGATAATTTTACCATTACCAAAAATTCACATCTCGAATCAACCAGTGGCGATATCAAAATCCGTCTCTTAAATAATGCTAATATTATCACAAACACTATAAGTGGCGATAAAGATATCAAAAATTCCTTTGGCACCCACAATCTTGAAATCAAAACAACCAGTGGTGACATTACAGTTAGATGATTTTAACATTAATAAATTGTAATATTTAAGAATTTGCGTAAATACCCAAAATATGATAAAATAAGATATAGATTGAGGTTGTACTATGTTAAGAAGAGCTGAGTTTAAGAAAAAGGGGAAAAGTGCTTTTTATCGAAACTGGAAATCCTGCATTGCTATTTGCATACTAAATACTATTTTAATTGGCGGTACTTTAATAAGTTTTAAAAGTAATTATGAACCGACCACCAGTAATATTAAAAATCTAAATATTAGAAACATTCATGCGGACACAAATTCTGATATCGTAAACGAATTTATCAATGGCATCACCGGTAATAAACCTGCTGAAAACATATTCTTAAGTAAAGCTACCCGAGGTGTTATAGGAAATATCTCTAATAATGTCTCTAAAACAGGTTCTTTTCTCTTTGGCATTTTAAATGCTATCAACCAAGCACTCTTTAAAGATCGTATCTGGGCTAGTGCTATTATCATCATTGGTGCTTTATTATCGCTTCTTTATTGGATATTTGTTACTAAAGTCCTCGAAGTAGGTAAAGCTCGTTTTTTCCTCGAAAATAAAAAATATACTAAAACCAAAGTAAACAAAATAGCCTTTTCTTACAAGCTAAAGAAAACCCCACATGTCGCCTATACGATGTTTTTAAAAAATTTATATACCATCCTTTGGTTTTTAACTATCGGCGGTGGCTTTTACAAATATTATGCTTACTCTTTGGTACCCTACATTTTAGCTGAAAATCCTAACTTAAAAACTAAAGATATTCTAAAACTTTCTGAAAAAATGATGGAAGGGTATAAATGGGAAATGTTTAAACTTGACTTATCATTTATTGGTTGGGGTCTCTTAGGTATTATTACCGCCAATGTCTCTAATCTCGTTTTTACTAATGCTTATGTCGATGCGACAAAAGTTGAAGTTTATATGTACCTAAGAGATTTGGCTAAAACAAGAGACATTAAAAATGCCTACGCACTAAAAGATGTTCACCTTGAAGGCGATATTGTCTTTGGTGAGTATCCACTGTATGAATACGACATCAAAGAAAGTAAATTAAATAAAATCTTTAATATTAATTACAAACGAGATTATAGCTTTTGGGATATTATATTATTATTCTTCTGCTTTAGTTTTGTCGGCTGGCTTTGGGAAGTTCTCTTCTGTCTCTTTCAAAATGGTACTTTAATAAACAAAGGTACACTTTATGGTCCTTGGCTTCCTATCTATGGCGGAGGTGCTATCGCTATGTTAGTTCTCTTAAAAAATGTTCGCAAAAATCCTCTTGTCTACTTCCTTCTAGCTATGTTTATATGTGGCATCATTGAATATTGCACCAGTGTTTATCTCGAACTAGTTCATGGTATGGCCTGGTGGGACTATACTGGCTTTTACTTAAATATTAATGGTCGCGTTTGTTTAGAAGCCTTGATGCTTTTTGGTTTTGGTGGCCTTGCTGTAACTTATATAGCCGCTCCGTTAATTACTAATATTCTTGACCATGTAAAAAAAGGCATCAAAATATTTTTCTGCGTTTTCTTAGTTTTAATAATTGCCCTTGATTTTTACATTTCTGGTAAAAAACCTAATAGTGGTGAGGGAATAACTACTAACATTAGCGATATTCGCGAAAATAAAAGCTCATCTTAAATACAAAAAAGTGTCGAATTTACGTCAAATTTTAAATTTTTTCAAATTACAGATTTTAACATATTTGCTAAGCAGATTTTTACAAATCTGTTTTTTTGACTTATTTCAGATTTTTTGTTATGTTTTTCTTGAAGAAAGATATAAATCATAAATAAATATCATAATAAAAAATCAAAAGAATAATTATATAAGCATTATTCGAAATATTTCTAAAACAAGAACCAGGATACTTTAAAGGTAAATTAAAAATTATTAATAGTTATAACA
>CANOGG010000072.1 GCA_947565485.1 uncultured Mycoplasma sp.
GGTCGTATTCCAAGTGAAGAAGGTTATAAGTTTTATGTCCATAATCTAATGCAACCTCGAGAAATAACTGGCGAAGATATGCTAAAACTCCAAACGATTTTTAATAATAAAAATCTGGTTGTAAGTGATGCTATCGAACGCTGTCTGGAAATAATTAGTGATATCACTAATTACACAAGTATTTCTCTTGGTGAATATTGCGATGAAAATGCTTTAAAACAAATATCCATCATTCCTCTTGATACCGAAAAAATTGTTGCCTTAGTCTGTACTGATAAAGGTATTGTGAAGAGTAAGCAATTTTCTATAGAAGAGGGGATAAACATTGCTGAAATTGTGAAAACCGGCGAGATAATCAATAAAATGCTTATTGGTACTCCCATAAATCTCATCTCTGAACGTTTAGAATACGAAATAAAACCCGTAATTTCGCGCCAAGTCGAACAATACGAAACAATTTATAACATTTTCTGTGATGCTTTTAATGATTTTGTCAGTTCTAAAGAAAATTTTCATGTTGTTGGTAAATCTAAAATGTTAGAACAACCAGAATATAACGACACAAACGAAATAAAGCGTTTAATCATCAAATTAGAAGACGAAAACTCTATTCGTAAAATTGAAAAAACAGATAATGATAAAAATATTAGTATCTATATTGGTAAAGAAAATGAATTTGATGATAATGTCACGGTTATTAAAACCAGTTATTCTCTGCGTGGTGAAAAAGGAACTATTGCCATAATAGGGCCTAAGCGTATGGAATATGATAAAGTTATAAGTGTCCTAAATATTCTCAATAAATGGTTAGAAGAAAGTGGTGATTAAATGGAAGAAGAAACAAATTTACAGGAACCCATCGCGGTTGACGCTGCTGAGGTTGAAAATTCTTTCGAACCGGTTAACAAAGATGCTAATGTAACATCTCCTGCTGGAGATGAGGAAGTAGAACCTGTCGAAGAACTTCCAACAAGAAAAGAACATAAAAAAAAGAAAAAGCAAGATAAAGAGCGGGAGGAATTAATTAAAACTAATCAAGAACTCCAAGAGAAACTCTTAAGAATAAATGCTGAGATGCAAAATATGCGTCGCCGGTTCGATACAGACTTAAGTAATGCTTATAAATATGATGGTTATGACTTAATTGAAAAAATCTTACCTATCATTGACAACTTTGAACGGGCTATGAGTATCAAAGTGGAAGGCACTGAAAAATTTCTTGACGGTTTTAAAATGATTCATGAAAATTTAATATCTATTTTAAAAGCTAAAGGAATAAATGAAGTCGAATGTTTAAATAAACTTTTTGACCCTAGCAGTATGAATGCTGTTGTAACAGAAGTTAATAATGACTTCACGGAAAATACGGTTTTAGAAGTCCTCCAAAAAGGTTATACTTATCATGAAAGACTGATAAGACCTGCGATGGTTAAAGTAAGCACTATTGAACTAGACGAAAGCGCCTAAATAAAAAAATGAAAATTTACTCTAAAAAAATTAGGCATGTAATTGCCTGCTATAAATATGAAAGGAATGATAAAATATGAGTAAAATAATCGGTATAGACTTAGGTACCACTAATAGTTGTGTTGCCGTCCTTGAAGGTGGTGAACCTAAAGTAATTACTAATCCTGAAGGAGCTCGTACTACTCCCTCAGTTGTAGCCTTTAAAGGCGATGAAGAAATGGTGGGCCAAATTGCCCGTAACCAAGCAGTAACCAATGCTAAAAATACAATTGCTTCTATCAAGCGTAAAATGGGAACAGCTGAGAAGGTAGAAGCTAATGGCAAAAAATATACCCCAGAAGAAATCAGTGCCAAAATTCTTTCTAAACTTAAGAAAGATGCTGAAGCCTATCTTGGTGAAAAAGTAACTAAAGCTGTTATTACAGTTCCTGCTTACTTTAACGATGCTGAACGTCAGGCTACTAAAAACGCCGGTAAAATTGCTGGTCTTGAAGTTGAACGAATTATCAACGAGCCAACCGCTGCCGCTTTGGCTTACGGTCTTGATAAACAAGATAAACTCCAAACCATCCTTGTATACGACCTTGGAGGCGGAACATTCGATGTCTCTATCCTTGAATTAGGTGATGGTGTCTTTGAAGTTAAATCTACCGCTGGTAATAACCGCCTTGGTGGTGATGACTTTGACGAACGTATCATGGACTACTTAGTTGAAGAATTTAAAAAAGAGCAGGGTGTTGACCTTTCTAAAGATAAGATTGCAATGCAACGTATTAAAGATGCTGCTGAAAAAGCTAAAAAAGACTTATCAGGTATGACTAATGCTCTTATTAGTATGCCATTCATTGCGCAAAACTCTGATGGTCCACTTCACTTTGAAACAACTCTATCTAAAGCTAAATTCGAAGACTTATGTCGTGACTTATTTGATTCTACTATGGAACCAGTTCGTAAAGCTCTAAAAGATGCTAAACTAAGTGCTAGCGACATTGATAAAGTAATATTAGTTGGTGGTTCAACTCGTATTCCATATATCCAAGAACTTGTTAAAAAGGAACTTGGTAAAGAGCCAAACAAGAGCGTTAACCCTGATGAAGTTGTTGCTATGGGTGCTGCTATCCAAGGTGGCGTTCTAACTGGTGAAGTTGAAGACATCGTTTTACTAGATGTAACTCCATTATCTCTAGGACTTGAAACTCTTGGTAATGTGATGACTGTTTTAATACCACGTAACACAACCATTCCTACTTCTAAGTCTCAAGTCTTCTCAACCGCCGCTGATAACCAACCAGCCGTTGATATCCACGTTCTCCAAGGTGAACGTCCTATGGCTTATGACAACAAGACTTTAGGTAACTTCCAATTAACCAATATTCCACCAGCACCACGTGGTGTTCCACAAATCGAAGTAAAATTTGATATTGATGCTAATGGTATTGTAAATGTTACAGCCAAAGACCTTGGTACTAATAAAGAACAATCAATAACTATTACTTCCTCAACTAACCTAAGTGATGAAGAAATAGACAAAATGATGAAAGAAGCCGAGGCTAATAAGGAAGCCGATGAAAAACGTAAAGAGAGTGCCGAAGTTCGAAATGAAGCTGATAGTATGATTTTTGCTACTGAAAAAGCTATCAAAGACCTTGCTGACAAACTAGATGCTAAAGATAAAGACGAAGCTGAAGAAAAAATCGCTGACTTAAAGAAAGCTCTAGAAGGTGATGATACTGCATCTATCAAAGAAAAAACTGAAAAATTAAATGAAGTTGCAATGCGTTTATCATCAAAAGTTTATGAAGAAGCATCAAAAGCTAATCAAACAAACAATGAAGAACCTACAAGTGACGATAACTCTTCTAAAAAAGATGACAATGTCGCTGAAGCAAGTTACGAAGAAAAATAAAAAAAGAGACCAAGTTCTAGGAAACTAGAACTTATCTTGTTGAAAGGATATATAATGGGAAAATTAAGAAAAGAATATAACGAAAATTTAAAATGGAATGTTAGTGCCTTATTTGCGACTACAAAAGATTATGAAGAGGTCTACCACCATCTAGAAGAAGACTTAAAAAAGTTTAAAGCCTACCAAGGTCGTCTCTTAGAAAGTGCCGATACTTTGTTAGAATTTCTCGAGTTTGATACCACTTTTAGCCGTAACTTAGAACAAGTCTACATTTACGCTCATACTAATAACGATAGTGATACCACTGACACTTTTTATCAAAGCATGTTTGGTAAAGCTCATAAACTCTATGAAAAATATGCTGAGGCCACTTCTTTTGTCACCCCTGAAATTCTAACATCTACATGGGATAATGTCGCAAGCCTCATCATGAGTAATGCCAATCTAAAACCTTACGAAAGGTCTTTAAAAGAAATCTTCAAATACCAAAAATACACTTTAAGTGCAAGTGAAGAAAAAATTCTCTCCAGCCTTTCTTCTAGCTTTGCTACACCCGATGATGTCTTTGGCTCCCTTAGTGATGCCGACTTAAAATTTGGCACTATCAAAAACGAAGAGAACGAAGAAGAGGAACTAACCGAGAAAAGCTATCGTAAGTTTATCGAGAGTCCAAATCGTGAAGTTCGCGCCTCTGCCTTTAATAAACTCTTTACGACTTACGGCGAATTTAAAAATACTTATGCCTCACTCTTAGCAAGTGAAGTTAAAAATAATAATAAACATGCTGAAATAAGAGGTTATAAGAGTGCCCGAGCTTCTTCCCTTTATCGCAATGATATTCCTGAAGTTATCTATACTAACTTAATTAGCAGTGTCAAAAAAAACATCCAGCCCTTATCTGAGTTCTGGAAATTGAAAAAGGAAGCTTTAGGCGTAGCCGAACTCCACTTATATGATACTAGTGCTCCTCTAACTCAAGAAATAACCCACAAATATTCTGAGGAAGAAGCCCATGACTTAATCATGAAATCTTTAAGTGTCTTAGGTGATACCTATATTACTGACCTTGAGCATGCTTTTAAAGACCGCTGGATTGATTACTGTCCCAATGATGGCAAAAGAAATGGTGCTTACTGTACTGCCTGTTATAACGTCCATCCTTTTGTTTTACTAAGCTTTGATGGCAGTCTAAATAACGTCTCAACGCTTGCCCATGAACTAGGCCATGCGATGCATTATCATTATGCTATCCAAAACCAAACTTACCAAGATTATGGCTATTCAATATTTGTCGCCGAAGTCGCCAGTCAAGTAAACCAAATCTTATTAAGTAAATATCTCATCAATAATACAACCGATATTGAAGAGAAGAAATATTTAATTGATGATTTAATCAGAGATTTTAAAGCTACTATCTATCGCCAAACGATGTTCGCGGAATTTGAATCCCGTATTCATGAACTTGAACAAAATGGTGAAGTCCTAACTCATGAAGTTTTAAGTGACCTATACTACAAACTAAATACTGGTTACTTTGGTGAGAATATTGTTGTTGATGACCTTATCAAATACGAGTGGGAACGAATTCCCCATTTCTACATGAATTTTTATGTTTATCAATATGCAACCGCTTATGCAGCATCTATCATTATTGCCATGAATATCCTAAATGGGAAAGAAAATGCTGTAACAAGTTATTTAGAATTTTTAAAACTTGGTTGTACTAAAACTCCTATTGACTCCTTAAAAGTCGCTGGTGTTGATATGACCAAAGAAGAAACTCTGAGTATTGCATTTGACTATTTTAACGATTTAGTCACAGAACTAAAAAGTTTATATAACTAGAGGTGAAATGAAATGAATAAAAAAGATTATTATGAAATATTAGGTGTTTCTAAAACCGCGACTGACGAAGAAATCAAACGTGCTTTTCGAAAACTTGCTAAAACTTACCATCCTGATAATAAACAAACCGGTGACGAAACTAAATTTAAAGAAGTCGGCGAAGCTTATGCCATTTTATCTGATGCAAATAAAAGACGCCAATACGACCAATTTGGCCATGCCGCTTTCACTAATAATGGTGGTGCTAACTATAGTGGCTTTAGTGCTGAGGACATCGACTTAGGCGATATCTTTAATGACTTATTTGGTGGCGGTTTCTCAGGTTTTAGTGGCTTTTCTAACTTTGGCGGTAGTCGTAATCGTTCTAAACGCGCTCATAAAGGCGAGGATAGCTTAGTTAATATTACTCTATCCTTTGAAGAAGCCGCTTTTGGCTGTAAGAAAACTATCACTTTAGACCTCAATGATACATGCTCTAAATGTCATGGAGCTGGTGGTTTTAAAGAAACTACTTGTAAAGCCTGTGATGGTCGCGGACGTATTATTTCGGAACAAACTTCTATCTTTGGTGTTTTCCAAACTCAAACTACTTGTAACGTCTGTGGTGGAACAGGTCATTCATTCAAAGAAACTTGTGAGGAATGTAATGGTCGTGGCAATGTTCGCAAGCGTAAAGACATCGAAGTTACGATTCCTGAGGGCATCGACACTGGTTACCAATTACGAATAAGTGGCAAAGGTTCCGCTGGCACTAATGGAGGACCTAATGGCGACATTTACTTAGAATTTAAAGTAAAACCCCATGAACTATTCGAACGTGACGAAGAAGATATTTATCTCCATGTTCCTCTAACTATCACAGAAGCCATACTTGGTTGTAAAAAAGAAATACCAACCCTAACAGGTAATGTTATCCTAGAAGTTAAACCGGGAACTCAGAGTAATGATAAAGTTCGCTTAAAAGGGAAGGGCGTTAAAAAAGTAAACTCTCTTGGTAAAGGTAATATGTATGTTATATATGATGTTATCACGCCAACGAGATTATCACTTAAAACTAAACGTCTTTTAAAAGAACTAGAAGAAATATGTGACCTGGAAGATAGTCCTGAGTTTCGTAAGTTTAAAAAATATTTATAAAGTATCCTTGTTGAACTGTACCCCATAATTTGGACAGTTTAAAAAAGAGGCCTTATAATCATAAA
>CANOGG010000073.1 GCA_947565485.1 uncultured Mycoplasma sp.
TCTTTTACATCTTTATCATATTCATTAAGTAATTCTAAAACTTCATCATGTGTTAAACCAATCATCGAATTAAACCTAAAATCAGTAGTAATATCAGTAGCTATATTAAAACCTGTCGTCATCGAATTAAGGGTTACAGGACAAACTCCTGTTGCAAAGAACCTATCTACTATCCCGAGGCCCATATACTCTTTTATCACTGCATAAAAAGCTTTCACAAACCCAGTCTCATTTACGTCACTTTTAAAAAGTGTAGCATCGCCATCTAATATGCCATTCGTAAAATTATCATATTCATCCACTAATATATATACTTTATTGTTTTTTGTCATATTTAAAAGTGATGATAAAAATAATTTTAATATTCCCTCTATACTTCGTGATTCATCTATCACATAATTTATACCATAATACTCTAAAAAATTATTTATACCTGATATTACGTTCTCTCTAAACCTTTTCTCTAATTCTTCCGACGTTCTAAGCCCAGTCGAAACACCCGAAAAATCAAACTTTAACATATAATAATTATTTTTATTTTCTGTTGGATTATCATACACATAAGTACCTTTAAATAAAGTATCAAAACTATCTTTCGAATTTACATCATAATAATAATACATCATCGAAGTAAATAAACTTTTTCCAAAACGTCCTGGACGCAAGAAAAATATTGTACTAGCAACATTCTCTAGTTTTTCTAAATACATTGTCTTATCAACATACAAATAATCTTTTTCTTTTAGTTTTTTATAATCACTAATACCATATGGAACTTTTTTCATTATCCATCCCTCTTCTCTTAAAACTATTATACTTTAAAAAAAGAAAATAGCAATTTTTTATTTAGGGTATTAAAAAAGGAACAAAATTACTTGTTCTCTTTGTTTTCGTTATTTTCAAAACCACATGACAATTCAACTTTGATATCATAATCAGTTTTGCCGTATGGGGCTTTTGGATAAATGATTGCACGAGTTTTTTCCTTGTCACATTCTTCTTTGGTATCTTTGTTAACAAATAATTTGATTTTTTCTTCGTTAACAGATTTGTTATAACGGCCAAGATTAGAAAGATTTATTTTAATACCTATAGTGGCATATTTTGATAAATATTGTTCTCTTTCTTCATCGCTTTTACCAGCATATTCATAATAGTAATTCTCGTAGAAATCTTGGCCCATGGCTTTTAGTTCAGTGTCTAAGTTTTCCTCTTGCTTTAAGGCACTACTTTTACCAAAGGATAGTATCACAACGATAGCAACGGCTATAACGACAATAGCAACCCCAAATATAGCTATTTGTTTCTTTTTATTCTTTACAAAATCTTTAATTTTGTCCATACTTCCTACTCCTATCTTAATATTACATGAAGATTATAACGCAAAATTAAGATTATGTCTATAAAATTAGGCTTTTTTTGTATTTTTTTCGTCTTTAGGGGCTAAACTCAGGTTTTTTAAAGCGCGTAAGATTTCCTTTTTGTTACGATTATTATCGATAGAAATGATAATTACGACTAAGGCACTCGTGATGATATAGATTAAAATAGTATAATCAAAATTCTTTTTAGGAGTACTGACACCATACATTAAGCCCTCTAAGACGTCATATCTTTTTTCTTTTTCGTATTCTTTTTTGATGGCCGCTTCAATTTTGGAGTTCATGCTTTTAGCATAGCCAGAGAATGTGGTGTCGCCAATAATGATGTAGGGAACAGCGCCCGTGGGGTCATTCATAAAGTTTGCGACTTCATTCATAAGTCTGGCATTATCAGTGTTGTTCCAAACTTCATAAGTAACTATTTTAAAATAGTCGCCATATTTTTTAATTAAGTCCTTGCTTACATATTCTAGAAATTCTTGGCAATGAGGACAACCACTTCCATAGAATAAGTAGATAGTTATTTTGTTGTTAACGTTCTCATCATAATCTTTAAAGTTATATTTTACTTCTTCTTCCTTTAGGGCATCTTCTAGAGAGGAGCTTTTAAAAGTGCTCCAGTCTAGTTCGCGAGCATTTGTGGGAAGAGGAATTAAAAGAGTAATGATTAATATAATAAATAAAATTTTCTTAGACATTGATATCTCTCCTTTTCTTAATTATAACGAGCATTTTTTAGAAATACAAGATAAAATATAAAATTAGAGAATAAAAAAACAAGCTGCCTGTCAAAACAACTTGTATTTCGTGGGATTTAGTTATTTAAAATTATAAGTATATATTGACAGATACATCTCATAATTTTTATCAAGAGACCCACTCATGCACATGATACTTAATAGCTTGATACGATAGCAAAATCATTAGTTAAATATGTAGCAATTTTTGTTGACTACCATTTAACTAATATGTGTGTGACAAATCTTTGCGATTCATCGGGAATAGTTTACACGCAACTGATTTTTTGGTCAGTCTTGTAACAACTATATTTAACACTATCTCTATTAAGTGTTTATATCATATCATAAAAATTTAGATTATGCAACCCCCTTTTTTTATTTTTTCTGCAATTCGCAGAATTTGAAATAAAGCTAATACTTTAGTTTTTGAAATGCTTTAAAACTTTTAGTAGACACCAAGTTATTTTCGTGGTAAAGTAATCTTAAGCGTTAGGAGATATTGCCTGCTATTCTTAAGTATCTTTATTGATACCGCCCTTTATTTGGGGGTTTCGGTAAAAATCTAGAGAAAAGATGGTAGTTATGCTAGAAGTAATTAAAGCCATAATAAAAGGCTTGCTTAAAGGCAGGCATAATAAAAAGGCGATAATCATCTCTGTTACAATTATTATTGATAATAGGACGATTAATGCCAAACACAAATAAGCAAGTAGGCAGTAGGCAGTAGCTCCTAACGCTCTACTAATTTGATTTTATCACAATTTGTATATATATGCAATTACCTTATTTAAAAATTACTGCAATTCGCAAAATTTGAAATAAAGCCAATACTTTAGTTATGGACTTTTGGTTTAACAAGTAAATAATTAATTGATTAAAAAATTAAATCTGCGAGTTGAAGTTTATTTTTTCTTGCGACCGCTTAAATTTAGAAATAAAATTAAGATATTCACGATTAATAAGACGAGCCAGAGAGTGTAATTATCTTGGTGATTGATTAGTTTATAAACGAGATAACAGCCACATAAGAGAGTTGCAACGGAAGAACAGGTAATAGAGATAATACCGATAGCGACCTCGCCTTTTTTAATTGGTTTCATTTAAATTCACTCCCTCTTCAGATATTGATTGTTCAAAAGTTTTTTTGGTTTTAAAAAGAAATAAGTCCGCGATTATTTTCGTTGGGGGATTGGTGATAAGTTTGTTGTATGAGGCAATGGCAGCATTATATTTTCCACGTTCTTTGATGAGACTGGCTTCAAGAGAGTTAAAAGTACTCTTTAAATTCGCAAATTCAGGAACTGAGTTTAAATTAGGATATTTGGTATTTAATGATAATAAAATGTTTAGATTGGGGGTTAAATTTTCATTGATTATTAGTTTATCAGATATGTTTATTTTTTCATAAATACCATTACGCAAACGGAGGACATTTTCAAGGGTTGCAAGTTCGTTTATAGCATGACCTTTGACGATTTCGACGAGACTGGGTATTAAGTCCCAGCGTTTTTTTAAGTAAACGTCCATTTCGTTAAAGGCCGTGGTTATTTTATTTTCGCTACTCTTTAATAAATAGTAGGTAATAAAGACGAAGAGTAGACAAGCGATAACAATAATGATAAATAAATAGATTAAAAACATTTTAATGCACTCCTTTTTATTTTTTATATTGGATATTTAGGCTCGCTAGATAATCTTTAAATTTTTGGTTAGATTTATTAAGAAGTCTTAATATGTAAAGAAGACTTATGAAGCTTATAATAAATAGAGAGATACCGATAAGTGGTTTAAAATAACTTAGGATGATAGAGGCAAGAGATATTAAACCACTTAGGGTATAGATGATATAAAGATTAATAGAATAGCGATAACTTTTGGGGTTTGTTTTTTTATAATTTAGGCGAATAGTATTTTGTTCTTCACGGGGAAGATTAGAAAATATTTTCATAATCTAGCCTTTAATTAGTTTGGGGGTCGACGAGTATTTTAATGGCATTATCAGTACCAGAAGTTAGACGTTCGAATGAAGATTGAACTTTGCTTAGATGGACAATGTCATCGATGAATTTTTCAGCATCAATTTTACCGCGAGCAATTAAGTCAAGACAAGTTTCAAACTCACCTTTCGTGTAAGCGATAGCACCTTTTAGAGTTAGTTCTTTCATTACAGCCATCACGGTAAGAGTTGGAATAGCGTCAGTCGCAACACCGACTAAAACTACAGTTCCACCAGGTTTAGCAAGAGTTATAGCACTATTAACAGCACTTGATGAGCCAACACATTCAATGACATAATCAAAACCACCATTAGTTTTGGTAAGTAATTTAGAGGTTGTTTCTTCAAGAGTGGCATCATACCAAGCATCACATACTTCAAGGTCGAGAGATTTCCTACCTCGGGCAGGATTGGTTTCAGTTAAGAAAACCTGGCTTGCCCCTTCCATTTTGGCAAACATGGCTGATGCAAGACCGATGATACCACCACCGATAACAAGAACTTTGGCACCAACAGGAATATCAGCTAAGTGAGCTGCATGAAGACCAACAGCAAGAGGTTCAGTAAGTGCTGCTGCATCGAAAGTTACAGAGGCAGGAACTTTTAGAACCATGTCGGGACGAACAGCGATTTTGGGACAAAAACCACCAGGTGAAGTAAGGGATAAGCCTACCGCATCAGTCCAGGTGTTAGGACAATACTGGATGTTGCCACTAAGACAGGCAGGACAATGGCCACAAGGTGATAAAGGAAGTGCTGTTACTTTGTCGCCGATTTGGAGGTCTAAACAAGAGCCAGGGTCGATTACAGTGCCACAAAACTCATGACCCATAATGAGGCTTTTGGGTTCACCGCCTGCCCAATTATGAATATCAGAACCACAGATTCCGGTACGTTTAACTTCAATGATGACATGTTCGTGGTCAACTTGAGGTTCCTCGGCAGTTCCAACAATTAATTCTTTAGGTTTATTAATTTTTACACATTTCATATTTTTTTCTCTCCTCTATTTTAAAATATATCATTATTTTGGACTATATTAAAGAAAGCAAGACTAAGTTTACGAATTTTTAACGTTTTCATGATGGTAACGGTCCTGGCATTCTTTTATTAAGTTTAGAGCTTCTTCTTTCGTATGATACTCCCCTACTTGGACGTTTATTTTTTGGAGCTTTTTATAGTTTTCAAAAAAGTTTTTGATTTCTTTTAAGATGAAAGATGGCAAGTCTTGGAGATTTTTCACTTCATCATAACGGGGGTCACAAGCGACAACGGATATTAATTTGTAATCTTGGGCACCATTATCAATCATCGATAAATAACCAATAACACGGGCTGGAACGATACAGCCAGGATATGTAGGTTCAGTGCCAATAACTAAGATGTCTAGGGGGTCACCATCGTTAGCAAGGGTGTGTTCTAAAGAACCATATTCCGCCGGATAAGCCATCGCAGAATAAAGGACACGATCTAATTTTATTTTGCCACTTAGTTCGTCAATTTCATATTTGTTACGAGAACGAAAAGGAATTTCAATAATGGCATTTACAACGTCTTCTCTCATAATTTAATGTACTCCTTCTATTATTTATAGTTTTATTCTATCAGATTTAAGAACAGATGTCTATAAAATTAGAAAAAATGCGCAGATTTACGCATTTAGTTAACTCATTTGGCGTTTATGTTTGCTCACGATATTAGTGACGATAATAAAAATAGTAATCATAATGAGAAGGATGAGAAGACGGAAGAAAAAAGGTTTTAGAGTGCTTGGGGTAAGATTATCGAGTGTAGCTAAAAGTTCGTTATTTTGAATGTAGTAATAAGATGGAAGAAACGAGGCAATTTTTAAAACTCCAGGTGGGAGGAAGTCGAGAGGAACGAAAGCACCACAGAGGAAACTAGAACCAAGAGCGATTACATTTACGAGGCCATTAATTGCATTTTTATTGGAAGTAAGATTACTAATTAGAAAAGCAAGACTTAATGCACATAGGGTAAAGACGAGAGAGTTTAGAAGATAGAACATGCCACGAATGCTAAACATCGAACTTCCTAATAAAACGAAGCTTAAAAGACAGTAAAGAAACCAAAGAGTGAGGGCTAAGAGACTGCTCGATAAGAGGAGTTTGCGATTTAGAGTACGGTAGTTGGTACCACTTATAATGGTTCGTTTAGCGATGTTTCGTTCTTTAAAGCTAGCGATGATGATACTGATGATATATACACAACCGGCTAAAATTGTATAGGAAGCAAAGTTAAAGTAAAAGTTAGTACGACTTAGAGTATCGGTGTCTAGT
>CANOGG010000074.1 GCA_947565485.1 uncultured Mycoplasma sp.
ACAGAAGAGTTGCTTAAAGATGTGAAGAAAAAAGGCGTGGAGGTTTTTTTTGTGACTCTTCATGTGGGACTGGGAACTTTTAGACCAGTGGAAGTAGAAAATGTCTTGGAGCATAAGATGCATAGTGAGTATTATGAGATGAGTCGGGAAGTGGCAGATAGACTTAATATAGCTAAAAGAGAAAGTCGGCGAATAATAGCAGTAGGGACGACAACGACGAGAGTTCTTGAGACGATTAGTCATAAATATCCCGAGTTTAGAGAGTGTATGGGAAATACAGAGATATTTATTTATCCAGGATATGACTTTAGGGCGATAGATGGACTTATTACAAATTTTCATTTACCAAAGTCGACTCTTTTGATGCTTGTTAGTGCGCTTGCTTCAAGAGAGATAATTTTGGAGGCTTATAATGAGGCGATAAAAAATAATTATAGATTTTTCTCATTTGGGGATGCGATGTTTATTAAATAAGAATGTTGTTTATCAAAGTATAATTTTGGGATATTTTATGATATAATACTAATAGTTTAAAAAGTGAGGTGATTTAGTTGAAGAGACAAAAAAATATTAATCAAAAAGCAATTAATGAAAGAATAAAAAAGGTAAATGGGGCAATGGCTCAAGAAGGTATGCCTCTTACTAAAGGTGAAAAAGAAATTTTAAAAAATTGTATTATAGGGAAAACTACTCACGCAATTGAACGTAAAAAAATACTTTCAAGTTGTAGGAATTATTATGAAAGATAAATATAAATATTCTTATGTTGATAATGGTACATATTGTTATCCTAATACAGATATTTTGATAAATAAGTTAAATATTAAAGATGATAAGACTTTATTTGAAATTGAAAGAAAGTTGGTATCACTTCGGGTTGATGAATTGATAGATAAGCCAATAAAAGGTAATTTTGATTTTAATCATTTAAAAGCTATTCATCGTTTTTTATTTCAAGATGTTTACAGATGGGCAGGTGTTACAAGAACTTGCGCTATTGCCAAAAAGGATTTGTTTTGTTTACCAGAATTTATAGATGATTATGCAAAAAATGTATTTGGATTTTTAATTAGTGATAATTATTTTATAAATTATGATTTTGATACGAAGATTAATAAATTAGTGAATTTATTTTCAGATATAAATGCTTTGCATCCTTTTCGTGAGGGTAATGGAAGAAGTCAAAGAGAGTTTATAGAATCACTAGCAAAGGTTATTGGTATTGATTTAGATTTAACATCAGTTCTTAAAATGGATATGATAATTGCAAGTTATGAGGGTATAAATGTTATAATGAGAAACTTCTTGCGATATTTATTTCTCATTCGCATGTTATTTCGAAAGAAAATTAAATTAAATATATAAAATTGTTATGTAGTAATGAGTTAAGAATTAAATTATTAAATGAAATAAAATGATACAAATATAATACGTATTCTGTGATTTTTGAGAAGATATAAAAAGAGTGTCAAGGGAGAAACTCTTTTGTTGTTTAATTTAGTAATATGGGTTATACTAATAATAGGTGAATGAGATATGCATTATTATGAAAAATTATTAATATTAGTGGTTTTATTTTTGGGAGTGACAATTGGAACAGCAGGTATCATTGGAGTTTATGCGAATAGTAAGAATAAACAGCCAGAGGGACCTGTGAAATCGTCCAATAACGCAATAATTATAGGAGATGTTAGATACTTTTAATTACTTCTTTGGCAGCATTACTATAAGCACGTATAAGACCACCAGCGCCGAGTTTGATACCACCAAAGTAGCGAACGACAACAATAAGAGTGTTGTTTAAATTATTTTTGTCGATGATGTTAAGGATAGGCATGCCTGCTGTGCCACCGGGTTCTTTGTCATCGCTTTTTTTGATGTTGTTGTCTATTTTGTAGGCGAAGGGCAGATGACGAGCTTTCTTGTGTTCTTTTTTTAATTCTGATAAAATACTAGTTATTTCTTCTAGATTGTTTACTTCATAGTAGTAGGCAATAAATTTAGATTTTTTAATTTCTAAGTTATAAGTGTTTATTAGTTTCATAGTTTTGGTCACCTAATTTTATTATACATTAAATTGGAAGTTTTTTGTAGTATTATTTGGAAATAGACTTTTGGGGAGAAATTTGATAAAATAAAATTAGGTAATAGATTAAATTAAGAGGGCGATTTGTATGTTTAAGGAGAAATTAAAGTTAGTGCCACATCTTCCTGGTTCTTATCAGATGAAGAATAGTGAGGGTGTTATTATATATGTTGGGAAAGCAAAAGATTTAAATAAAAGAGTTAATTCTTATTTTAATAGGCCACATACAGGCAAGACCGCGAAAATGGTTAGTGAAGTGGCAGATTTTGAGTATATTGTGGCAGGAAGTGAAACAGAGGCTTTTTTGTTAGAGTTTAATCTCATTAAGCATTATGACCCGAAGTATAATATTTTACTTAAAGATGATAAGAGTTATCCATATATTGAATATATTAGTAAGCCATATCCAAGACTGCAAGTGGCAAGATATCTCACAGTAAAAAAGAAAGATAAGAAGATGCTTTTTGGGCCTTATCCTAATGCGTATGCGGCAAGAAGAATAGTGGCCTTGATAAATAGGTTATATCCTCTAAAAAAGTGTGAGACAATGCAAAAAAAGGTTTGTTTGTATCATCATATTGGTGAGTGTTTAGGCTATTGTGAGAAAAATGTTGATAGTGAGAAATTAAAAGAGATGGAGACGGAAATACTTTCTTTTTTAAAGGGTAATGCGGATATATTAAGAGAGAGGATACTTGAGAAAATAAATGTTTATAGTAATAATCTTAATTTTGAGATGGCGATGGAGCTTAAAAAAGAGCTTGATTATATAAATGTTGTGATGGAAAAGCAGAAGATGGAGTTACATGACTTTGTTAATAGAGATGTAGTAGGTTTTTATTTTGATAAAGGTTTTCTTAGTGTACAAATACTATTTCTTAGAAATGGAAGAATGGTTGGGGGACATACAGATATATTTCCAGTCGTTAGTACATATCAGGATGAATTAGATTATTATATTATGAATTTTTATAGTAGACATGAGGTGCCGAAAGAAATATTAGTACCGAGTGATATAAATATAGATATTCTAAAAGAGTTAATAGATACTAATATGGTAGTGCCACAAAAGGGGAAGAAGAAAAATTTACTTGATATGGCGAACATGAATGCAAAGATTAATTTGGAGAATGAGTTAGAGATTGTCATAAGAGATGAGGAGAAAACGATTGTTGCTAATGAGGAGTTAAGAGAAATGCTGGGACTTAAGAAGCTTGATAGAATTGATTTGTTTGATAATTCCAATCTTTTTGGCGAGTTTACAGTTAGTTGTATGGTGGTTTTTAAAAATGGCCGACCAGCGAAAAAGGAATATCGGAAGTATAAGATTAGCTTAGAGAAAAATGATGATTATCATACGATGCAGGAAGTTATTTATAGGCGTTATTATAGGGCACTTGTCGATAAGACAGAGATGCCAGACCTTATTATTGTTGATGGAGGAATTACGCAGATTAATGCGTGCTTAGAAATATTAAATGACCTTGATTTAAATTTGAGGGTATGTGGGCTTAGGAAGAATGATAAGCATAGAACAAATGATTTGGTGGATTCTCTTGGGTACAGAGTTGTTCCTTTAGATAAGAATAGCAATGTGTTTCATTATTTAACAAGGATGCAGGATGAGGTACATAGATATACGATAAGTTATCACCGGACGATTCGAAGTAAAGGAGCAATCGCAAGTGTGCTGGATAATATTGAGGGGATTGGAGCGAAAAGGAAGAAAGAGCTCATTAAGACTTTTGGAAGTGTTGCGAAAATGAGAGGGGCTAGTGTTGAAGAGTTAAGTAAAATATTACCGGTGAATGTGGCGGAAAATTTGAAAGAATATTTAGAAAAGTGGAATGAAGAGAAGAAAAATAAAGAGTGAAACTTATAAAACTTGCTCTTTTTTGTTGGGGAAATTGTTTAAAATTGATGGTTGAATCGCAGTTTTAATTTTTTATTAACAAATTGATAATAACATATTATTTTTTTCTCTTTTGTGTGTTATTCTTTTTTTGAGGGAGAGATGAAAAATGATTATTAATAACGAAAAAATTAAAAGTATTCAAGATTTGGAAAGAAAAATTGAAGAGTGTGATATTAAATTAGAAAAAGCTACTTTAATGGAAAAGGTGGATTTAAAAGAGGAAAAAGAAAGATTAGAAGAGTTACATTTTCTTATTAGACTTTCTAATTTTGATATTGAAGCTTTATATGGTATTTTTTCAATAGGAACAATAGAAAGTGTTATAGCTGATTTAACTTCGGTTATTGTAGGTTGTAAGTATGTATCCAAAGTGCAATATACAGTAGAGTCAGTACCATATAATTCTATTAAACATAGAATTTTTGATTCTGGGTATGAACGTATTCCAAATTGGCATAAAGAAAAGTGGTTATAGAGCCAGACATTACTTATCCTGAGGCTTGGGTTACGCCTTTTAAAGGTTGTGTTTTAGGAGAGATGACTTCTTATGATGAAACTTTTAACTACTTGAGGTTAGCTAAGTTAACAGATTCAAATTTTGTATCTTTAATTAATGAACCACTATATATTAAAGACTTTATTCAATATGTAGCTAATTATAGAAAGCAAGAAAAGAAGTTTGATATATCTTTAGAAGAATTAAAATTTTTAGAGGAGGAATTTTTAGTACATAATAAAGAGAAATATACGATACATAAATTGTTGAGAAAAGAGGAGAAAACGAATGATTATGTAGATAGAATTGAGAGGTATAATTTAAAAGATTTAGGTGAAGTTATAGCTAGTTTAGTTAGTATGATAATGGGAAGAGATTATAATTTTGCTTTGGAAGATGACTTGATAGAATATAAATTTTATGTTGGGCAAAAAGCGGTTATAAAAGAAGGTGATGATGTCTATTTAGAATTAGTTAAGACTTCATTTAAAGAAGGGGAGGAATATGTTTGTTTAGCACATAATATTTCTTTAAAGAGAATTAGGGAATATTTGGGTTCTAGTAAGCTATAAAAAAATAAAGATAAAGTTTTGATGATTATTTTTCGATTTTTAGGATATGTGGATTTTTATCGAAGAGAGAATAGAATACAAAATATAACAAAGGAACAATTAGAATTGTTAAAAGTAAACTTTTATGAGATGTATAGGAAAAAAGAAGAGGAATATGTTCAAAACAATATTATTCCAGGTGGTTTTAAAAAGTCATGTGCATCAAATTGGGGATATTCAACAGGTTATATACATGATTATGCTCGGAAAAGAAGGAGAACTTAGTAATATTATAGTTACAGTTTAATTGGGATACCTAATTAAGCTGTATTTTTTTCGTATACTATTATTGAATTTGAGATATTTTTTAAGTATAATTATAATTAGGAGAAGATGTTATGTCAAAGTTAGTAGAAATTCCAAAAGACCCAAGTATTTTAGTTTCAAGTAGTATTTTAAGTTATGAAAAACCAGATTCAATATATATTCCGGTGGAAATAGGGGCGAAGATTTTAGTTAAAAAGGGAGAAAAAGTAAAAATTGGAACACCTGTTTATAAAACAGAGACTAAAATTATGACATCTTCACTATCGGGGGTAGTGGGAGAAGTTAAAATGATGGATACTATTCAGGGGAAAATTTATTCGCTAGAGATTATCAATGATTTTCGGGAACAGAAAGTTATTGAACCAGTGATGAAGAGAAATATTAATAATATCAAAAAAGAGGTGTTAGATAAACTATTGGCGATACATTTTCAGGTGGACTTTAATGGGAAAGAAAATTTAGTACTTAATTCTTTGGATGATGAGCCTTATATTTTGACAGAAAATTTTTATCTTAATGTTTATTATGAGGAGTTTTTAGAGTTGTTAGATAAACTTGCCAAGTTATATGGTTTTAAAAGATTAGAGATATGTGTAAAGTCGAATAGTAGTGAGAATATAAATAAACTTATGGAGTATTTAGGTATGTATCCGAATATTAAGCTTAATATTATGCCAGATTTGTACTTGCTTGGGAAAGAAGAGATGTTACTCAATCATTTGGAGTTAGATAAAGATAAGACTTTAGTAATAACGGCAAGTATGCTTTATCATGTATATAATTTAATCAAGAGAAATAGACAGATTACAGATAAACTGATAACAATTAGTGGGAATGGGTTAAAAAATCCTAGTGTTGTAAAAGTTAAAATTGGAGCAAAACTCGCAAGTGTGATAGATGGACTAATTGATATTAGAGAGGGTGAAGTTTTTTATGTCGCAGATGGTCTTTTAGGGGGGAAGATTGTCGATATAGAGAATTTTGTGGTTAGTAATGAGCTTAAAGGGTTGCTTATTATGAAAAAAGGGGAAGATAAAAG
>CANOGG010000075.1 GCA_947565485.1 uncultured Mycoplasma sp.
AAATTCTCCGTATCAGGAATAACCAAATCATATTCGTGTACACTTGCATCAAATGGAATATTAAGTTCTCCTACACTAGGAATTATATCAAGAACATTATTATTAAGGTCCAAATCTTTTGTAACTACTAAATTATAAACATTAAGCATCCCACTCTCACTTGCAACACTTATCTCAAAATTATTCTCCCCCGGAACAAGCGTTTTAATACCTGACCCAGTTACTGTCGCCCATTCATCTTCTGCCTTTCCTATAATCTGAATATTCTCCACATCATTAGCAACCCTAAGTGTATAATCATTATCAGTCTTAACAAATAACTCATTTAAACTTAAAGGCGTATTCCCATTCTTTACCTCTAAACTACTAAGATAAGCATTATCCGACTTCTTCCGATTAACCGTCAAAATATAAGTTCTATAGACACCAACCGATGACTTCACTCGAATATTTATCTTATTTTCACCAACAACCAAAGAATGCTCACCTATTCCACTAATTATCTGGGCACTCTCATCTTCTGCCACCGCATTTACCATAATCTTACTTATATTTCTCTCAACTTCAATGCTATACTCCAAATTCTCGCGGTTAAATTCAGGCACTAACACCCCATTATCAATTTCAATACTAGCAAGATAATTATTTGTCGACATCTGTCTATTAACTGTTAAATTATAATCTTTAGTAGTTACGCTATCTCTTGCTGTAACTCTTATTGTCACAGTATTAATTCCCACACTTAAATTATCATTACCTATCACTTCATAAGTTGCCTCACTATCTTCTAATACTACATTTAAGTTAAGTTGTTCTGTCTCATTATTTACATTCACAAAATACTCCGTCAACATTGAATCAAATTCTGTATCAAGCGTATAATTCTCCACCTCTAAATAAATAATATTCGCACTAATAAGTTCCGCTCTCGTAATTATAATCTGATAAATTTTCGTATCTCCCGACTCACTCGTCACACTAACATTTCTCTCATTTGGCCCTACTTTCAGACTATAATCTCCAAGACCCGTTACTGTCGCTTTATTATCTTCTAATATTCCATAAACCGTAATCGTCTCTACTTCATAACCTACATTTAGTGTATACTCTAAATTACTAGCCGAAAAATCAGGTTTTACTTCGCCCTCACTAGTATACAATCTATTAAGGTTATTATTCGTTGACCCATCTTTCGTCACTGTAATCGTATAAGTTTTCGTACTTCCAGACTCACTCAAAACTTCAATCGTAAATGTGTTACTTCCGACCTCAATCTTCTTAACTCCAGTCCCTGTAACCACCGCCATTGCATCTTCTGGGGTAGCCTTAATATTAACACTATTAACATCTTCACCCACATTTACTGTATAATAAGTTATCCCTTTATTATAATCTGGCACTAAGGTTTGCCCAACAACTTCCAAACTCGCCAAATTATTATTTTTACTCTGGTCTCTTGTAACTGTAATAATATATTCTAGTGTTGTCACTCCATCTGGTGCCGTCACAATAATCTTAACCGTATTCATTCCCACTTTAAAGTCTTGATTACCCTCTATCACATATGTTGCCTCTTCTTCTGTCGGTAAAATTCTCGTAAACTCTAGATAATCACTACTTGAATTTAACTTATACTTCAAAGTATTTTTCTGGAATACTGGATTTAAAGCTTGTCCTTTAACGACCAAACTAGCAAGTGTCGCATCGTTAGATGGCTTTCTCGTTACCACTATTTGATAATCTCTTTGCACTCCATCTTCTCCTATTACCACAACAGCTAAAACATTCTTACCAACACGCAAATCATATTTCCCTGTTCCTATAACTCGCACATTTTCACTCTCTGCCTCAGCCGTAATCGTAATATCTGTAATATCATGTTCTACTTCCAATGTATAATTAAGCGTATCTGCCTGAAATACTGGTGTTAACTCTCCTCTGTTAGTCTCCAAAAATAGTAACCTAAGATTTTCCTCTGTCGCTTTTTGTCTTACAACACTTATCGTATAATCTTTAGTATTTCCTGCTTGCGCCGTCACTCTAACAATAATCTGTCTCTCTTCATCTACCATTAAATTAGTCGTATCTCCTATTATCTCATAAGTCGCATTCTTATCCTCTGTCTCGGCGGTAACATGCACTTCTGTTACTTCATTTGGCACTTTCACATCATAATATACAGTTGTCTCACTAAAGCGCGGATTAAGACTTCCCTCTTCTACATACAAAAACTTAAGATCATCATCTCGCGATTTATCTCGAATAACATTAACAATGTGTACCTCTTCGCTACCATCTTCAGCTACTACTGTTAAAGGTATTTTATTATCTCCCACATTTAATGCATATATCCCATTACCTCTTACCGTAGACGTTATCGCATCAGGTATCCCCTTTACTTCAATACTATTAATCTCATTCTGAACATTTATTACATACACTCCATCTTCAGTCTTACTAACTTGACTTCCCTTATTATTTTCCACTCTAAGTAAATTGGTATTACTATTTTTAGCTCTATTTATCACTATCGTATACTCTCTTATCTTTTGGGTCTCACTCTCAACCATTAAAGTTATTGTATTTTCCCCACTCGAGATTGCATACTTCCCATTTCCTGTAACAACTGCTCCCCCATTTTCTGGAATACCCTCAATCATTACTTCATTCACACTATCTAAAACTTCAACTTCATACCTTAACTTTTCTCTATCAAAATCGGGAACTGATACTCCATCAATCGTCAAACTCGCCAAATAATTATTATCACTTAACTGTTTATAAACATTAATCTTATATGTATCTTTCGTCTTATCCTCAGCAAGCGTACTTATCGTAATCGTACTCATCGTCTGATAAAGAGTTTTATCTCCCTTAATTGTCACCTTTGTACTATCAATCATCGGTAACGCTATAACATCTAAACTCGTAATCTCCTCTGGCACAATCACACTATACTCTTTATTATCTGGATTAAATTCTTCTACCAAGGTATAACCATCAATACTTAAACTCTTAAGTCTAGCATCGCTATTCTTCTTCCTAATAATATTAACAACATATAAATTTATATCACCATTCCCCATCTTATCCGTCACACTTAAAATAACCTCATTATTACCTGTATTAAGTGTAACTTCACTCGGTCCATTAAGCTGTGAAGTATTAGCATCTGCTACCTCTGCCACTATCTCTACCGTATCATATTCATAATCTACTTCTACGGTATAATTATTAAGATATGGACTAAAAGAGGGACTTAGCAAGAATTCATTCTCTCCATTTTTAACCTGTAACTTACCTAAGAAAACATTCGTATCTTGCTCTCTATAAACGTGTAATACATAATCTCGTGCTACTCCATTAGGCGCTGTCACTTTAATTACAACATCATTACTCTTACCATATTCAAAATTATCTGCTCCTGTAACTTCCACGGTCGCTTTCTCATTTTGTGGTAAATCATCAACAACAAACATTTTCACCTAGCCATCTAAACAAAAATAATAATCAAACACCCGTGATTTAAAATTATTAATTTCAACATCCGGATTTGTAATCGTAATCATCTTAAGCAAATTATTTCCATCCATATCTCTTACAAAATGATATATATATTCTGTTGTCTTACTTAAATCCTCACTTGTAACCGCGACTTTATAAGTTACATCATCACCAAGCTTAATATTTCCATCACTTACTCTAACATCACCCGTATCTGTTACTTGATAATACTCTACAGTTTGATACTTATTTTTAGGAATAGCCTTTAACTCTATCTCTTCCAAATCAAACGGCAATTTTATATCATAATTAAGCATGTCTTCTAAAAACTCATAATTACAATAATCACTATTTAACCCACACAAATTACTTAACATCTTATTTACTTCAATATCAAGCGGAATTGCATCACTACTCTTCTCTCGAGTAATATTTACTGTATAAATTCTCTCTTCATCATTTTGCGCTGTTACTTTAATTTGATAGACAGTCGTTCCCGCATCAACATCAAAACTTCCATTTCCCTCTACTGTCGCTTTCACATCATATGGCACTCCTGTTAACTCTATTTCTGTTTCGAGTGGGTCTAAAGTTATATTATATTCCTCTGTTAACGAATCAAAACCTATATCTTTCTCTTCTTCACCCACTTTTAAAGTTAAACTCTCCAAATAATTATTCGCTGATAACTCAACATACGAAATCTTACCAAACCCATTACCACTATTTCCTGTCATTACTCCTGTCTTATCCTTGGTTGGCATACCAGTTTGTTCTCCACGCATCGTCGTCCATGTATAACCATCACCATCAATCATTTCTGTATCTTTAAACACATAATTAGAATAATGATAAGAATCTTCTAATTTCGTATAAGAATTCACCTTTGGTGTTGTATTAGTCGCACCGATTATCGCAATTGACCCTGCATGACCTGAAATATATGATGACCCACCTGCTCCAGAATCAACTGAATAACCTGTGTAACCACCACCGCCGCCACCGTAGTAGCCACCGCCACCTCCAGAACCCCAAAGAGTATTACCATTACCTCCTGGCCCAAACCCACCTGGTGTTCCATAACCATAATCTGTCGGTGCTCTTAAAATTGAAGTTGCCCCCCCTGCAATTTGTGTTCCTCCTGTTGGTGGTGTATTAGGAATACCTCTTGTTGGATACTTTCCATTAAACCCACTTGGTCCAACTAGTGCTCCTCCAGCACCACCTGGCATTGGATAGGCGTAGTTACTTCCACCACCGCCTCCTCCAGCAACCATTATTCTGCTACGAAGCGAACTTGTATCATTCCAATTACCTGATACTAATCTAACATCTGTGGCTCCACCACCACCATAACCATTTATCTGTCCTCCATTAACGCCATCTTTTTGACCCCCACCAACACTTCCAGCATTATACGAAGAATTTCTATCTAACCTATGCTCTCCTACATAGACATATAAAATTGTACCTTCTTCTAAATAAATGAGCCCTCTTGTATAAGCTCCAAGTCCCCCAACTGACCTTAAATTAGCCACATTATTTCCTTGGGCTCCCCAAAGCTCAATATTATAATAACCTGTATAAGGCGCAATAAAAGTCTGCGGCCCTCCTGTGTAAAGATACTCATAATCCGCAATAATATTAGTCTTCACATAATTTATCCTATATACTGTATCTTCCGAATTTGGTTCTCTTACTGTTATCATAACAGTTCCTCTTTCATTTAACAAGAGTTTATCTCCAGTAATCTTTACTGTCGCATGAGGGTCATATGGCACTGTCTTAATATCTAAATTAATCACATTATTAGAAATTGTCACATTATAATCATAAGTCAAACTATCAAACGTAGGCTCTAACTTTTTCTCATACTTATCTATTTTTAAATTAGCTAGCTTCGATGTATGCTCATCCTCACCGAGTGGTTTTCTTGTAATATTTATCGTATAAGTCTTCACATCTCCTGCATCACTCGTAACCTGAATTGTTGCGACTGTCATCTCACCATACTCGACTGTATACTTCCCATTACCCTGAACCGTAGCGCGCTTATCATAAGCTATTCCACTAATATTTACTGCAGACTTATAAGTATCTATCTCTAAATTATACTCTGTCACTAAAGGGTCAAACTCTTCCTTAAACTCACCCGTACTAGCTTCTATCTTCTCCAAATAATTATTAGTACTTAAAGACTCTACTAATCTAATATTAGCAAATCCATTTCCATTATTTCCAAGCATCAATCCTGTCTCATCATGTGTTGGCATCTCACTTTTTCCATCAATCATTTTCGTCTCTGTAAAATATCTCGTCGAATAATGATAAGAATCAGTTATATTTTTATAAGTTGTACTCTTAGGCGTTCCATCCTCATTTATCGCAATTGACCCTGGATGACCTGAAATATAAGACGAACCTCCTGCTCCAGAATCAACTGAATAACCAGTGTAACCAGCACCACCACCACCGTAGTAGCCACCGCCACCTCCAGAACCGAAAGACGAATTACCATTACCACCAAAACCAAAACCACCTACTGTCCCATATCCCCCACTAGTCTTAAGTGTTGAAGTTTTACCTCCACTTATCTGAGTTCCTCCTGTCGCTGGAATATTAGGCACTCCAATTGTTGGATACTTTCCATTATAGCCACTAAAACCAACTAGACCACCAGCTGCACCACCATTAGCAGGATATGCATAATCAGTAGCACCGCCACCTCCACCAGCAACCATTATTCTACTGCGAAGTGAACTTACATCATTCCATGACCCTGGTG
>CANOGG010000076.1 GCA_947565485.1 uncultured Mycoplasma sp.
CGCCACCTGGATTAGTTAGTACATCTTCTCCTGTACTATCAAGGATATCTACCCTAAAATATTTACTCCAACCATGGTCTTCCATCAATTTAACATGTTTCTCCGTTGTATTTCTCTCACCATCATACGCTGTATTACACTCCACAACAGTTCCATCTACTCTTTTGATAACGCCCTCAACAAACTCTGGCTTCATATAATTTTGATTACCAGCTTCTCCTGAATGTAACTTCACTGCCACTCTTCCTGGCAAATTAACCCCCAAACTATTATATAACTTAACTAAACCCTCTTTTGAAATATCTTTCGTAAAATAAACTTTTGCTTTCTCCACAATTATCATTCTCCTTCTAAATTTATTTTTCTTCTTTAATTCTATCATAAAACTGTCAAATATTAAACATCTAAAATCTTACTTTTTCATTCTCTCTTTTCTAAAAATTTAATCAATGCTATAATTAATATAATAAAAGGAGCAAGAAAATGAAAAAAGATGACCTAAAACCCTTATTTACTCTTAACCCTGAACTAGAAAGTTATATCAAAGAATATCTCAATTCTGAATATAACACTTCTAAAAACACCAGAAATTCTTATGCTTATGATCTTATCTTATTTGCCAAACATTTCCCTCATCAAAATATCACAACCCTTAACAAAGAAAACATCCAAGAATATCTCCGGTTAGCCAAAGATAAAAGCGCCACTACCAAAGCCCATTATCTCACATCTCTTAATAACTTTTACAAATACTTAATAAACAAACATCAAATAACTATCAATCCTTGCGAAAGTATCAAAATGCCCAAACTTGCCAAAAAACTCCCTCAATATTTAACTGTCGAAGAAGTAGATAAACTCCTAAATATTTCGACTAGTACTGCCTACGACCTAAGAAATAAAGCCATGCTCGAAGTCTTATATGGCACAGGTATTAGAATTAGTGAATTATGTGAATTAAAAATGAGTAATCTCTTCCTTGAAGATAACTTAATCAAAGTCTTTGGTAAAGGTTCTAAAGAGCGTCTAATTCCCATTAATAATATTGCCATTCTTTCTCTAAAAAAGTACCTCGCTCATGCTAGGAGCGAACTCTTAAAACTAAAAACCAGCGAATACGTCTTCATCAGTTCTCGTAGTACCAAAATATCCCGCCAAGCTTTCTTCAAATATTTAAAAAAACTCTGTGAAAAAAAAAGCATCAAGAAAAACATCAGTCCTCACATATTGCGCCATAGCTTTGCCACTCATCTTCTAAATAATGGCGCCGACCTCCGAAGTGTTCAAGAACTTTTAGGCCATAGTGATATCACCACCACCCAAATATACACCCATCTAAACAATGAAAAACTAGAACGGGAATACGAACATCATCCCTTATACAAAAAATAAGAAGTCACATTTAACCGTAACTTCCTACTTTTATGTTCTCCAAATAATTTTGAAAAATTAACGATTTTCTCTATTACTTCTTGAACTTTTCTCATTATTTCTAGAACTTTCGTTGTTTCTTGAATTTCTAGAACATTCTCTAGAACTTCTACTGTTATTGTTTTGACTATTTCTAGAATTTCTATTATTTTGATTTTTCATAATTTCTCTTACCTCCCACTATTAATATGGTTAAAAATACGATTTTAATTCATATAATTTAGAGGTGATTATATGGAAATAATTGGTCCCCTACTAATATCTGCTATCGCAGGTTTATCTACCACTCTCGGTAGTCTTGTCATTTTCTTTCCCTTTAAAAAAGAAAACATCGATAAATTTATAACTTTTTCGTTATCTTTTTCGCTAGCTATTATGCTCGGAATCAGTATAACTGATCTTATCCCTAATTCTTTTATCTCTCTTTTATCTGACTATCTCTTAAAAAAAACAATCTTTACAAATTAGGAATTTTAAATATGCTCGTCTTAATTCTCCATAACTTTCCTGAGGGTATTGCCACATTCATGAGTTCTTATCAAGACATTAATCTCGGTCTAAAACTTGCTCTTGCTATCACTCTTCATAATATCCCAGAAGGCATTAGCATTGCCGTTCCCCTCTATTACTCGACAAACTCCAAAAAACAAGCCCTCCTAAAAACCTTTGCCTCTGGCATTGCTGAACCCTTAGGCGCCCTTATTGCCTATATCTTCTTAAGTAAATACATAACTTCCACTCTAATTAATATCATCCTCATTTTAGTGGGAGGTATTATGATTACTCTAGCTCTCGATTGTATTTATCCAAGTGCTAAATCTTATAATCTTCCCCGATTTTTAAACTTTGGTCTTATTATTGGTCTTATCCTTATATTAGTAAACCATTTTTTATAAAACGCTAATTGACATTCTAAATTGATTCTCTTATAATAAATAAAAGAAAGGTCAAAACTAAATATGAAATTTATTCTAATAATTACAATTTGTACTCTTATAATAGCAAAAAGTATAGATTTAAATCTTCAAACCGTTATTATAGTTATTATTAGCACCTGTTCTTTTATAACAATTGGCAACTTAATTTGGAAGAATAATATTAAAAGAAAAACTATCATGAATGTTCTCCAAAATTATTCCTTATACAAAGAAAAAAAAGTATTAATTTTTGATGTTCTAAATGAAAATATGCTCCACAATTGTAATCCTCGAGAATACTGTGTTATATCTGATAAACATCTTATTATAAAAGGTCAAAAATATGAAATGACTGATAATTTAAAAGTCAACTATTTTCTATCTTCTTTAGAATCCAAAAATAATATCCTATATTTATACATTAACGAAGATAAATATAAATTTAGTAACTTAATAATTTCTCTAGAATATATTTTATCTTGCGTTGTAATTTTATACTTAGCTCAAAATAATATAGATTATATTGATTTTCATCTTATTAAAAACATTTTATCTTCTTTAGAAACAACCAAAAAGTAATATCTTAATACTAGGAATTTCAATAATAGGATTTGCTTAAAAGTCCTTTTCTTTTAAAAAAAACACTACCATCTTTTTCCCCTTTAATATTTATGTTATAATTAACAATACAGGAGAGTGTAACAATGGAAATATTAGCAAATAAATTACGGCCCCAAAAGCTATCTGAAGTAATTGGCCAAACTCATTTAATCGGTGAAGATAAAGTCCTAACCAACCTCGTACAAAATGGCAAAATCTTTTCAATGATTCTTTATGGCAAACCTGGTATTGGTAAAACCAGTATTGCAAGCGCCCTTATTAACGAACTAAATATCAAAAGTAAATTTTTAAATGCTACCACCAACAATAAAGCTGACTTTGATATCGCCATCAGTGAAGCCAAAATGTATGGCGACATGATTCTTGTCGTTGATGAAATCCACCGGATGAACAAAGATAAACAAGATATTTTACTTCCTCATATCGAGTCTGGCTTAATAATTTTAATTGGTCTTACTACCTCTAACCCCTATCATAAAATAAATCCTGCGATTAGAAGTAGATGCAGCATTTATGAATTAAAAGAACTAACCACAAGTGACTTAGTAATTGGCTTAAAACGCGCTTTAAATGAACTTCCCGATATCAAAATTGATACCGAATCTTTAGAATATATCGCGGAACTTTCTGCTGGTGATTTTCGCTCTAGCCTTAACACTCTAGAAATATGTTACTATGCTACCAACGACCACCATATTACTATTGAAGACATTAAAAAGATAAATAATAAACCGGTTTTTTTTCACGATAAAAACGAAGATGGCCACTACGATGTCTTAAGTGCTTTTCAAAAATCTATCCGCGGTAGTGATGTAAGTGCTGCTCTCCACTATTTAGCTCGCCTCCTAGTCGCTGGCGACTTAGATAGCATCTATCGCCGCTTAAGTGTTATTGCCTATGAAGACATTGGCCTTGCTAATCCTGCGATGGGACCCAAAGTCATGGCTGCCATCCAAGCTGCCGAGCTAGTTGGTCTGCCTGAAGCCCAAATTCCTCTTGGTGTTGTTGTAACTGAACTTGCCCTCTCACCTAAGAGTAATAGTGCCTATCTCGCTATTAATGAAGCTGTAAACGATATTAATAAAGGCCTCTCTGGTCCCATTCCAAGACACATCATTAATGGTAATCCTAACTACCTATACCCCCATAATTATAAAAATGATTACATCTATCAAGAATATTTACCAGAAAAACTAAAAAATCGTAATTACTACCATCCTAAAAACAATAAATACGAAGCTAATTTAAACAAATTATATAATGAAATGAGGAATAATAAATGAATATAAATATTATCGGAACAGGCATTTTTAGCCTTGCTTTAGCTCTAAATATTGCTGATAACTTACACTCTATTAATATGTGGAGTGAAAACGAGGAACTAGTAACAAACTTTAA
The DNA here is from genome assembly GCA_947565485.1 of uncultured Mycoplasma sp. Taxonomy (GTDB): domain Bacteria; phylum Bacillota_I; class Bacilli_A; order RF39; family UBA660; genus Caccenecus. The sequence continues at coordinate 4,368 of CANOGG010000076.1, forward strand.
CCAAACTCACGAACTGCCCTCGCTAACTACCAATCCCATCCCCTCTAATATCACTCTAACAAATGATATCTCTGAAAGTATTTCAAACTCTGATTTAATAATAATTGCTACCTCTGCCAAATATGTCCGCCCTACTCTTGAAAATCTCAAACTATTTTATACTGGAGCCCCTATTTGTATTGCTAGTAAAGGTATAGAAAACGACACTGGTCTTTTTCTTTCGGAAGTCATAGCCGATATTCTCCAAACTGAAAAAATTGCTGTTATCTCAGGTCCCACCTTTGCTATCGACCTTATCAATAAACAACCCTCTGCCCTTACTCTAGCCACACTTACCCCTGAAATAGCCCCTATCATCACTAAAGCCTTAGAAAATAAAAATCTCAAACTTAAAACCATCTCTGATATTAAGGGTACTCAAGCTTTAGGCAGCATCAAAAATGTCTTTGCTATTGCATCAGGTATTTTAACTGGCCTAAACTTTCCTGAATCTACTCTTGCTTTCTACTTGACCGAAGTAATTAATGCTCTTCGTCATCTTCTAACTAATCTGAAACTTAACCCTGATGTTGTCTTAAGCTATGCCGGAATTGGCGATTTGTTACTAACTTGCACTAGTCCCAAAAGCCGAAACTTTAAATATGGAGAGTTAATCGGCGAAAAAAAATCTCCCCAAGAATTAGCAGAATACCTAACCCATAACACAACAGAGGGCTACTATACTCTTCTATCTATGAAAAAATTTCTCCAAAAAAATAATACCCATCTTCCCCTCATAGATATTATTTATGATATCGTCATAAACCATCAAAACCCAGATACTTTAACAAAGTTTCTTCTAACCAAAAATTAATTATTTAAGATATCTAAAAAAACATAATTAGCCAGATATATACCTGCGACCGCTGGTACAAAAACCATTGACCCTAACTCACCCTTAGTTTCCAGCGCTTCCTCACGACTAAACACCACGGGAATATTTAAACTAATATTCTCTTTTTTTAATTGATACCGAAGTTTCTTAGCGAGTGGGTCATTAAAAGTCTTATTTAACTTTGTAATCTCTAAACTACTAACTTGTAATTTTCTCCCCGTTCCAAGACATGTAATAATCTTTATTCCTTTATCTTGCGCATATCTAATGAGTTCCACTTTTATCTTAATGTCATCACAAGCATCAATAATATAGTCATACTCATTCCTTACTACCTCTAAAAAATTATCTTGCCTCAAAAATATATCTCTTACTTCAATATTTACATCTTCATTTATCAGTAATACCCTTTTCTTAGCTTCTAATACTTTCTTATACCCAATATTATCTCTAGTAGTTATTATTTGTCTATTAAGATTTGACTCCTGAATTACATCCCCATCAATAATCGTTATATTTTTAAAACCACTTCTAACTAAAGCTTCTAAGGTATAACCTCCAACACCCCCGACCCCTACTAATAATATCTTCTTTTGTTGTATTTTTTCTAACGTTTCATCACCAATTAATGCTCTTACCCTGGTAAACATTTATTTCACTCCTAACACTTTTAAAACACATAAAAACCCAGAGAGTAGTCTATTTGTTGATAAAAACCCGCGCGCTTGCAGGTGGTAAGAAACATATATGCTTCTGGATTCTGGCAAATCAAACGACCAGCATTCAACTCCACATATAATTATTCTCCCTATATTATCACATAGTCGGTTTTATGTAGAAATAAACTATATCTCTAGGCATTATTAGTATAACATAAATTAGCAAACATATTCAATAAATTTTTTAAATTTTACAAATTTATTTAACCACGCCGTTAGTATTTACAGCCTAGGGTAGAAGAATAATACTTCTATCTTTTTTATGTTGA
>CANOGG010000077.1 GCA_947565485.1 uncultured Mycoplasma sp.
ATCGAAAATTATCGCGTCGGAGGCAAAACCGGAACTGCCCAAAAAGTCAAAGATTGCAATTACTTAGATGGCAATTATATCCTTTCTTTTATGGGCTTTCTACCTGCGTACGACCCCGAAGTCATCGTCTATGTCGCTATCGATAACCCAAAAGGCGTCACCCAATATGGCGGGATAGTCTCAGCTCCCATTGCTAAAAATGTCTTAACTTCGGCCATTAAAATTTTTGATATCGCTCCTAGTAAAGAGGGGATGGGTCGCGTCTACACTTGGCTCGATAAAAAATATCTTATTCTTCCGAGTGTCCTCGGCCAAACTAAAGAAGAAGCTACCAAAAACTTAAAAGACTTCAAAATCGAATACTCTGGTACTGGCGATAAAGTCATATATCAAAGTCCCGAAGGTGGCTACTACGCTAAAGAAGGCGAGACTATTAAACTCTTACTCGGCTAAATATTGTGAATTGAGTGTCAAGTCTTATTCTAACTAAAGAAATTAAATTTAAAACGTAGTATAATACTAAAGAAAGGGAGTGTTTTTATGTTAATACTTGCCAAAGCCGCGATGGCAATTCTCTTAGGTTTTATTCTATCAATCACGACTGGTCTAATATTGATACCTATCTTAAAAAGATTCCACATCGGTCAATATGTGAGTCATTATATCGGCGAGCGTCACTTAAAAAAAGATGGAACTCCCACTATGGGCGGGCTTATCTTTATCATACCTACTTTAATCGCTTTACTCTTACTTTATCTAAATAAAAGTATCGCCATCTCCCATAGTCTCATCATTTTAATCTTTGTCTTTGTCTCCTACGCTTTATTAGGTTTTGTCGATGATTATTTAAAAGTCAAATATCACAATAACAAAGGCCTTTCTATCATCAATAAATTACTCATTCAAATGTTTATCGCGCTTATCTTTTTTTACATCTTCATGAGTAATGGTGGCAAATCTGACCTCGTTATCACGAGTCTTGGAATCAATATTCCTCTAGGCTGGACTTTCGGCTTATTTATTCTTTTCTTATTAGTCGGTACTAGTAATGCTGTAAATATTACAGATGGTCTAGATGGTCTCGCTGGTGGTCTTAGTGCCATAGCTTTCTTTGCCTTTGGCATCATCGCCTGGAATACTGGCTGGTTAGTTGGTTACCAAGAAATAGCTATCTTCTGTTTCATCTTAGCCGGTTCTCTCTTAGGTTTCTTAGTCTTTAATGCCCACCCGGCGAAAGTCTTTATGGGCGATCTCGGTTCCTTATCTTTAGGCGCCACTCTAGCATCTATTGCCATTCTAACCCGCCATGAACTATCTCTCGCTCTAATCGGTGGTATCTTTGTCGTTGAAACTCTAAGCAGTCTCATTCAAATTATTGCCATTCGTAAATTTAACAAAAAAGTCTTCAAACGGGCTCCGCTTCATCATCACTTCGAAGTCTTAGGCATGAATGAACAAGATATCGTTCGCTACTTCTGGGTAGTCGGTCTAATTCTTGCGATGGCAGCCATCACTTATGGTGTTTGGCTCTAAAAGAATTACCAAACACGCTAAAAAGGATAGCAAAAATATCTTTTTTTTTGTATAATAAACTTAAGGAGTGATATAAAAATGAATATATTAGTCGTAAATGCTGGTTCGTCATCATTAAAATTTAACTTAATCCGCCTACCAGAACAAAAAGAACTAATAAGTGGTAATTTTGAAAAAATAGGTTTGAATGGAGGTTTATATGGCCTTAAAATTAATGGCTCTAAAATCAAAAAAGAAGCCGAAATGCGTGACCATAAAGTAGCCATCGAACTCTTAATAAAAGAATTACTCGAAAATAAAATAATAAAATCTTTAGACGAGATTGATGGAGTAGGCCATCGTATTGTCCATGGTGGCAAATATACTAAGAGTGTCATTGTTGATGATGAAGTAATAAACTATCTTGATGAGAATGCCTCTTTAGCGCCCCTTCATAATCCGGCTCATGTTCTAGGCATCAAAGCTTTCAAAGAAGCTCTGCCCAACGTTCCAATGGTCTGTGTTTTTGATACTGCTTTCCATGGCACAATGCCTGCTAGTGAATATCTCTACCATATTCCTATGGAACTATACGAAAAATACCAAATCCGTAAATATGGTTTCCATGGTACCAGTCATCGCTATATAACTAGTAGGATGGAAAAATACCTTGAGAAAGAAAAAGTAAATATCATCAGTTGTCACATCGGAAGTGGTGCCTCTATCTGTTGTATCAAAGACTCTAAGAGTTACTCAACATCTATGGGCTTTACTCCCAATGCTGGTTTAATGATGGGTACTAGATGTGGTGATATCGACTACTCATTTATTCCTTACTACATGAAACAAAGTGGTGCAACCATTACGGAAGTTGATAATATGCTTAATAAAGAGAGTGGTCTCTTAGGCATAAGTGGTAAATATAGCGACCATCGTGATATCGAACAAGGTATTGCAAATGGCGATGAGTCTTGTATTTTAGCTAACACTATGTACATTGATAGTATTGTTAAATATATTGCTGACTACTATGTCAAACTAGAGGGTAGGATAGATGGTCTCGCCTTCACCGCTGGACTAGGCGAGAATGCTCGTGAGTTCCGTGAAGAAGTTCTAAAAAGACTTGCTTGTCTAGGAATTGTAATCGACCATGAAAAAAATAATTGTATCGCTGGCTATCTTGATGAGTCTGAGGGTCTAATATCAAGTGCTGACTCTAAAATACCTGTCTATGTAATTCCCACTAATGAAGAACTCATGATAGCCCTAGACACTTTTGATTTGATTAAGTAGGTGTTTATCATAAATAATAATGTTTTAAAAAAAATCTATCGTAAAATTAAAGAATACGATAAAATTATCATCGCTCGCCATGTTGGCCCTGACCCCGATGCTATAGCGAGTCAAACTGCTCTTCGTGACTCCATTCGTCTAACTTTTGAAAATAAAGAAGTTTATGCTGTTGGCCTCGGAGTCGCAAAATTCAAATACTATGGCATCTTAGATAAAATAGACAACGAAAAATATTCAGATTGTCTTCTAATCGTCTTAGACGTTCCCAACTTAAACCGTATTGATGGCATTGAAAACCTAAAGTATAAAGAAATCTTAAAAATCGACCACCATCCTGCCGAAGACATTAAAGGTCCTGTTGATTGGACAGATGAAACATCATGTTCCACTTGCCAAATGATTGCCGAACTTCTCTTAAAAACACCCCTTAAACTTGATACCAAAATAGCTGGTAATCTTTATTTAGGAATTGTCTCTGATAGTGACCGTTTTCTTCTCTCATACACTAGTTCTAAGACGTTTAAGATTATCCACCAACTAACAGAGAAGAGTAAACTTGACTTTACGTCTCTATATAACTATTTATATGAACGTAGTCTGAGTGAAGTTCGCTTCCAAGGTTATCTCTCTGCCAACATGAAAGTAACTGATAATGGTCTTGGCTATCTTGTTATTCCAAGCGAAATCATAAGAGAATATAATGTCGACTTAGCAACCCCCTCAAATCTAATCAATAACTTTAACTTCATCAAAGAAGTTATCGTCTGGACTTTTATTACTGAGGACCCTAAAAACAAAACTTACAAAGTCAGTATCCGTTCTCATGGTCCTATTGTCAATAAAACAGCATCTAAATATAATGGTGGTGGTCACAAATATGCCAGTGGTGCTAAACTCACCAAAGAAACAATCGACAGCTTTATAAATGACTTAGATAAACTATGTGAAGACTATAAACGAGCGAGTATTTCTAATATTTCTTAAAACTTGGTAGGAGACTACCAGTTTTTTAGTTGCATTAACAAAGCCAACTATGGTATTATATATCGTAATGTAAAAATTGTTAGAGGTGAAACTATGAAAATAACCAATCTATTAAAAAAACTATTTACATCTAGCATACCCCAAACTGAGATAACTAACTCTATTTTCTCTCTAAATAGCCTCATCCCACTTCCTAAAAAAGAGGACTACCTAAATAATCCTCCTAAATTAGAACTAATAAAAACCTATAAAAATAATTATTTAAAATTATTAAAACAAAACCCCAATCTCACAAGTCTCGATTTCTTTCCTAAAATTTTACACCAATATAAGACCATTTATACAGACCTGTTATTAAACCTTTGCACTGAAGATAATAGTGACATCTCTTTTGACTATCTCTCTGAACTAGGTAACTCATCACTTACCAATCTAAAACTTACACTAACTAGTATTAAACTAATGCTCTACCAAGATGAAGTATCTCGCCTTGAAGAAGATACTCGCCTAAGAATAATCGCCTTAATGGAAATATTAGAAGATATAAAAACATCTAAAATATTCCTCATAAATAGAAATACAACGTTAATTAATTCTATCCTAAATGAAATAAATAACCTCCATAGTAGTCTCCTCACTTTTACGAATCAACAAAAAGCCATGCAAATAGAAGCTAACTCCTACTTAAATAAATTAAACTTCTCAAATATCAATGAAGATGCCCCATCAGACTTAATTAATGCCAAACTCTCTGAATTAAAACACATCTTAGCCTTAGTTAACCCTGAGGAACTAACAAAACTAGAAAATCTCCATCTAAGCCCTAAATTATTTATGGCAACTATCGAGCAAAAACTTGAAATATATGTTTACACTAATCCCGAAATGTTAAAAACTCTTACCCAAAAAACTGCAGAACTAGAAAAAGAAGTCACCATGTTTTTAACATCAAATATTCCTGAACTTACTAGCCGGGCTAATAAGTTAGTATTATTATATGCTAAAATTAAAAACCTCGAAAGTATCTATAAAATATTTTGTACCTATGGTCGTAACTTAGTTTCTAAAGAAGAACTAAAAAAATTATATACCATTAAATTTCAATTACTAACTTATAACATTTTAAACGAAGAAAATGTTGATATTCTAAAAAATTGTACTTTTACTGAACTAGAATGTTACCAAGATATTATTTACGCTAAAATTAATGCTATTCTAAAAGGAGAAAATAATTACTTAAAAGAAATTGCCTCATCTAATCTTTATCTGAAAGCTAATATACCCAGCATCATCCAAGATATCAAATTAATTCTAAAAGATGGTACTGAAGAATTTTCTGCTTGGCATATTTTAACATCTCCCATACTTTTATCATTTCTTCTTTCTTTAGAAAATAGTTATCGTTTAAGCGAATTTTTTGCCAAGACCAAAAGTTCTCGTCAAGAATATTTTCATCTAAATTATTATGATAAATACTTTGATTGGGAGAATTTTCTACCTTTAGAAACTATCTTTCGCCTTATGAAATGTAACGAACAAACCAATACTCACCAAATAAATAGCACTCCTTTATACCGCCTCTACCAAATTAACGAGCATTTTTATAATGATTATAATGCTTATATCTTACCAGAAGGGTTGTTGCATATCCATCTTCCATCGCCTAGCATAACTGGCAAATATCCCCCAGAAATTAAGTATATCCACGATAAAGCCCAAAATAAAACTGTCATATTTCCCACTACTTTAAAATCAGTATCAGGTTCTTTATTTGAAAACATATCTATAAATGAAATAATCTTAAATGAGAATTTAGAACAATTAGGCGAAAAAACTTTATTAAATACTTCCATAAACGCTCTTACTTTTAAAAGTCCTAATACCCATATCTCATACAACGCCCTTAACTTCAAACAACTAAAAAGAATAACCTATGACTATCACCTAGATACTAATACTCTCTTAGATATAATTGACTCTCTAACTGCCTGTTATAGCATTCATGTTACTGATGAAAAACGCATTACTATACCTGTTATCTATACCGAAGATTCTGGTTATGCCAATAGAACCCGTATTTACGAAAGAGAATATATTAGTCGACTTTATCAATTAGTTCCCTCATTCAATGAATTAACACTTCTTGATAATACCGGTCAAAAAATAATTTTTACTAAAAAAGATTTAACTTTTACAGACCGAAGAAATGAAGCCCCAGCTTTCTGGTTTGAGCCAAGTCTAAAGAAAACTTCAACTTTAAGTCGTAGTGATAAGCTTCTCATTTCCAATAAGTTATATCAAAGAATAGAGTCAGTTCTTTCCCAAAAAGAAAAAGCCACGACAAAAAAACTTTCTAAGTTTTAAACCGGTTCTTCCGAAAGTTTAAGTGTTTAGTAAAATAGAAATGGGATAGAAATATCCTGTTTTTTATTTGGATAT
>CANOGG010000078.1 GCA_947565485.1 uncultured Mycoplasma sp.
GTCGAGGGTAATACTTCAAAAGTAGTAGAGGTTAGAAGTGGTTCGATATTTAGAAATAGTATTAAGAGTATAGATGAGTCAAGTGATGGAGACCCAGGAAGTAAAAATGCGAAGTTTTATTATCAGACAAAATATGGAGATATAAGTAAGAATACGAGATATGGAATATATGGCGATTATAGCGTAGATTATGATGATAAGAGATTAATTCCTGTGGGAATGCCGGAAGAGGTAAAAATTGGGGATGCAAAAATTTATACCGTTTTAGAAAATGAAGATGTTAAAGAATACGATATTTATATAACGAAAATAAATGAGCATAGTGATATTAAGAATTTAACATTTGAGATAACTGATGAGGAGTTATTAGAGAAAGCTGGGGGAATTGTGCAAGGGATGAGTGGTTCACCGATTGTACAGGATGGAAAGATTATTGGCGCAGTGACACATGTTATTACGGATAATGTAAAATCAGGTTATGGTCTATTTATTACAAGTATGTTAGAAGAAAGCGAACAGTGATAAGCTTTCTTTTTTGAGGTTTAAAAAAGAACAACTTTAAAAGTTGTCTTTAGTGAATTTTACGACCAGCATCTCTTTCGTATTCGCCTAAGTCTAAAGCATTATATTTACTTAAGAGACTATTTCGGTCTGAGTCTGGTGGTAAAACACTTTTTAAAATACCTAGAACAGTCGCAAGTTCAGCCTCAGCTATTTTTTGTTTAGTTAGGGCTTCAGCGGCGATACGGCGAAGATGAAGTTCACGCATGATGCCATTTAGATTTGATGGGACAGTATCAGCGGTAAGACTTAACGTATCGACGTTTGTTAGTTTAGGTTCATAGGTTGGAAGTTTCATGCTTTCAAGCATAGCTTTTAACATATTGGTGTCTTTTTGGGCAGAAGCAACCCAATTATTATATTTTAACATGCTTGATACTGATGCACAAGCTGGTATATCATTAGTATATTTTTTTAATACGCTAATAAATGTTGGAAGTTCAGAACAATAAGTAGCAAAAGCTCGTTCGCACTCATCTTTAGAACAATGAGTTTTTTCCATATATTCTAAATGTAAAGCTTTTACGAAAGCCTCTATTGAAAAAGCATTAGTTTTATATATAGCGTGTGTTGGAGGTATTTTCGCCCATTCAACATTCGAAGTGTTTTCTTTAGTTAGGTCGGAAATACGAGTACTGTATTCATTGAAACTTTTTTGAAGTTCAGCAAGAGCCTTAGCAAGAGTTTCCTTTTGGTCGCTTAACGCTTGAAGTTCGGCATTTAGTTTTTTTCTTCTTTCATTGATGCTGGCTTCAACTTTTTTCAAGCCATTTTCTTTTTCATTTTGCAGGCTTGTACGTAATTCAGATAGTTTTCGACTCTCATCAGCAATATTTTGGGTTAAGTTTGCTTTACTTTTAATTAATCCTGCTTTTTCATCTTGAAGTCTTGCTGTATCATCGCTTAACATGCGATGTTCCTCATATAATCTTTTTAATTCGGCTTGAAGTCTGGCTTTTTCAAGTTTATATTGTTCCATTATTTGTTCCTGAATTTCAGTACTTATTTCTTGTAAAGCCTGACGAGCAAATTTAGTTGTATAGTGATAAGTAGTAAACTGTCTTATATCATCACCATTAATGATACCATCAACATAGGTTATAAGGTTTAAAAGATAGCGTGCTTTTTCAGAATCGGATTTATAATCAGGTGCTATTCTTTTTAGTTTAGCTAGAAGTTCGATTAAGTCACTTTCTTTAGCTTGTGGTAAAACATTTTTTTCTTCATTATTCAATAATTCTCTGCCATATTGCATTTTAAAATTCCCCCTTGAATATGAGCACTATTATAGCATTTTTTTAGGAGCTTGTCAAATTTTAATATTGTTTACCAAAGTAGAGACGATATTTAGCTTTTTCGCCACAACAGACACAAGGACCACTTATTTCTTCATCTTCAATCAGACAGCGACTTTTCATGCTAAAGTCATCTTTGATTTTATTTTCACAAGCGACATCACCACACCAATTAGCTTTAATAAAACCAGGTTTGTTTTGGGCAATTTCGGTAAATTCGTCATAGTTTTGGGCATCATATATCATGCTATCACGTCTTTTTAACGCTTTATTATACATATCGTTTTGAATAGTTGTAAAAAGGTCAGGAAGTTTTGATGCTACTTCACCTAAGTTGTATTTTATTTTTTCTAAAGTATCGCGACGAACAACAGTTACTTCGTTATTTTCTAAGTCACGAGGACCAACTTCAAGACGAACAGGATACCCTTTCACCTCAGCCTCGGCAAATTTGAAACCTGGGGTTTTGTTGGTATTATCAATTTTATAACTGATGTCATTCTCTTTTAAAGAAGTAGTTAGACTATTTAGAGCGTCGGCTACTTTATCACTATTGCCAATAGGAATAATCATGACTTTAGTAGGCGCGATATTGGGAGGAATTACAAGTCCCCTATCATCACCATGGACCATGATTAAAGCGCCAATCATCCTGGTAGTAACACCCCAACTGGTTTGAAAAGGTGTTACAAGTTTGTTATCTTTATCGAGATAAGTGATGCCAAAGGCTTTAGCAAAATTATCGCCGAAGAAATGGCTTGTTCCATTTTGGAGAGCTACGCCATCATACATCATAGCCTCAAGAGAATAAGTGGCCTCGGCACCTGCAAATTTTTCTTTTTCAGTTTTTTTGCCAACAATCACAGGAATTGCTAAATAGTTTTTTTGGAAGTCTTCATATACATGGAGCATTTTTAGAGTTTCAGCGATAGCCTCTTCTTTAGTCGCATGCATGGTATGACCTTCTTGCCAGAGGATTTCACGACTGCGTAAGAATGGTCTTGTTGTTTTTTCCCAACGAACGATAGTACACCACTGGTTGTAGAGTTTAGGTAAGTCACGATAGGATTTGATTATTTTTTTATAGTGGTCGCAAAATAGGACTTCGCTAGTGGGGCGGACGCAAAGACGTTCATCGAGTTCTTCTTTACCCCCGTGAGTTACCCAAGCAACTTCAGGCGCAAAACCCTCGACGTGGTCGCGTTCAACATTTAGGAGACTCTCGGGGATAAACATAGGCATTTGGACATTTTCATGGCCAGTATCTTTAAACATTTTATCAAGAATGGCTTGCATACTTTCCCATAAGGCATAACCATAAGGACAGATAATCATACTTCCTTTAACGCTAGAGTAGTCGACGAGATTCGCTTTCGTAACAACATCAGTGTACCATTTAGCAAAATCAGTATCACGACTCGTTATATCTTTTATCTCACTCATCTTTATTATCTCCTATATTAAAATCAATTAACTCTTTGTTTTCAGTTAAGATTTTATTTACTTTATCAGTAGCATTCTTTAGTTTCTCACTACAGTATTTAGCTAATTTCATAGCTTCAGTGTATTTGTCGATAGCTGAGTCTAACTCGACACTGCCACTTTCTAGTTCTTTTACAATTACTTCGAGCTCTTTTAGAGCGTCTTCAAATGATTTTTCCATTTTATATTCCTTCTTTCTTAGTTTTTATTTTTTTTAATGGTTCTTCTTCGATTTTATTTAATTCATTATATAGCTTATTGATGGCTTTAGCATCAAGAATTTGTTTGGTAATTAGTTCTTGATATGTTTGTAATTTATAAAGAGTATCACTTAGGTAAAGTATTTTTTCTTGGGTGTATTTTAGTTTATCATTGATAGCTTGTTTTCGTTCTTGGTGATGGCTTAGATATTCTTTTAGGGTTTCTAGTTTTGTTTTTAGACTTTTTTCTTTGTTATCTAATTCTTCTAAAGTATGATTTTTTAAGATGTCATGGATATGTTTTATTTGGGGATAATTTGATATGTCTATTATAAGACAGAGGCTTATAAAAGCTAGGACTGCTAATATAGGAGAGGTATGGAAAGTGCAAGTAAGCAAGATGGGGTATACGAGTAGCATTAAGATTGATAAAATATCTTTGTGGTGAAAGGCTTTTTTGGCATCTTCTTTTAATATGGATATAGTTTCTAGAAAACATGTAAGTCGGATATTCTTATTAGTATACTTCTTTATAATAGTTTTATTAGTTGTGATATTTTGTAATTCAGCTTTTAGCTTAGTAATTTTAGTGATAGCATCAAGACAAAGTTGGTTTTCATTATCTAATTCTTTAAAGATTTTGGTAAGTTGGGTTTGTTCTTTTTCTTGATGATGCTTTAGTTTTTCGGCTAATTCTAAAAATTTATTCATGGGTTATCCCCTCTTTTTTAATGAGACTTAAGCTAGGATTTTTAGCAAATATTTCATTAATAGTAGGCTCAAGTTCATTTAAAGCCTTTTCCCTTTCTTCGATGACATAATTTAATATCTTCTCCATTTCGACGATGTTTTTTTCTAACTCATATAATATAGTATTTTGAGTGGTTATTTCATTTTCTAGTTTATTTTTCTCGGTGAGACATTTTTGCAATTCTTGTTTGATATTTTGGATATTTTTAGTAACACTTTCGATAGTATAAGTATTTTTTAAAAAGGCGCAGGAGTAAGTTTGACATTTAGCAGGTAAAAAATAGATGAAAAAATAGATTATGATGTTAGTTAAAACTTGGGCTAATAAATTTATAAGGCTAAAAAGGCCAGTAGAAAAAGCAAAGATATATAGAGCATTTAAAATTATAGTAAATTCGATATAGCGTTTAAAATGACGTTTTTTTAAGGGCTTTTCAAGTTCGTTATATTTTTTTAGAGTAAATAACATATCCTCTTCTTCATTTGCTAGATTAAGCTTTTTTGTAACTATCGTATCCTCAATATTTTGATGTTTTTCATTAAGTGATTTTAGTTTGAGCTCACATTTTATTTTTTGGGTTTTATATAATTCAAGGTCAGAATTTAATTCATTTAAAAGTTTAGCAAAATTATTCATAGTTTTTTCTTCTTTCTGGGTTATGTTAAATTTGGCCTCTTATTTTGACTCTTTTCATGATATCTTCTGGATTAAATTTTTGGAAAGCTTCATTTAAAAGAGGAGTTGTAAGTTGAGAGATGGCCTCTTCTCGTTTTTCTGTAACATTTAGTAAATCATTTTCATATTCTTCTCTTTTGGCCATTAAGTGCTCAATATCAGCATTTAAGTCATCTATTTCTTTAGTTAGACGATGGTTTTCTTTTTTTCTAATATCAATGCTCTCAAGGGTTGTTATTCTTTCATTCCAAAGGCCTGCAGGAGAAGATTCTTTTTTTAGCTTCCTTAGGGCTTTTATCTCTTTAAAATTAATGATGGAGAATGTGATAGCATAGATGGCAATGACGATAGCAGTTATTAGAGGCGATGCGATGGTAAAAAAAGTAAGAGAAACTAGTGCTAATAACAAGCTTACTATTATTAATAGTATCATATATATTTTGTGCATTTTATTAGCCTGCTCTAGTTCTCTTTGGCATTCTCTTAAATTTTTCTTAATGAGACTCACAATAATACCATGACGATTAATTTCGTTTAAAGTAAAAATATTTTCTTCGATTTTCTGGATATTTTCTTTTAATTCTTGAAGATAGTTTTCATTAAAAGTGATTTCTTTGCTAATCTGTTCGATGCGTTTTTGTTTAGCAGATGCTTGATTATCGATTTCATTTATAACCTCTTCTATTCTTTTTTCTAATTCCATAAATTTATCCATGGTTTACCTCCTTAATTTTAGCAATGACATTTCCTTTATGTAACCTAATATTAATGATATCATCAATCTTTAGTTTAGAGGCATCGCTTAGGACTTCTTCATCTTTAGTAACTAATGAGTAACCTTTTTCAAGGATTCCTAAGGGATTAACTAACTTTAGAGTGTTAACAAGCATTTTGTATTCGTGATTGTTTTGTAAAATAATATTCTTGATTAGACTATATAGATTTTTTTCGTTAAAAATTAATAATCCCTTTGGGACTTCAAAAAGGTTTAAAGGATTTTTTAAGATGTAAGAATTTTTGATATTATTTAGTCTTAAGTGATTATTTTCAAGACGTTTATTAATGTTGTTATTTAGAGTGTCGATATAATTATCGAGTTTTTGTTCTTTTAATTCATAGAGAGATAACGGGTTTTTTAAGATATAAGAACTGGTTATACTATCTAGTCGTAGTTTATTTTTATGAATGAGATTGCTCGTAAATTCATTTAATCTTATTTCATAAGAGTTTAGCATATTGTTAATTTCAGTAACTGTCGGGA
>CANOGG010000079.1 GCA_947565485.1 uncultured Mycoplasma sp.
TTTGATATCTTCATAGTAGTTTTGGAAAACTTCGGCGATATTAAGTTTTAAAGTCTTGGGAACATTTGGTTCTTTAGTTGTAATTAATTTAGTTAGAGCTTCATTTTTTAATCTTTCGATAACATATTTTAATTTAGGATAGCTTGTGTATAGTTCGAATTCTCGAGTGATATTTTCGATTGCTTCATGTGCTTTAGCGTCTCGTTTTTCTTTAATAGATGATAAAGTAGTTAGTAATGTTTTTAAGTTAGTATCACTTGAAATCATTTCGATAGCTAGATTGTTGTCTTTAAAGTATTCAGTAATAACTTGGCCGATGATAGCTATTATTTGAGCTTTGTAACCATTAAAGTTAGAAACTATTTTTTCTTTGGTATTAAATAAGGCTAACATTTGGTTGTATTTTTGGATTATTTGGATGATTTTAATATTAGCTTGATTAAAATATTCTGGTGCATCTTCAGGAATGTCAGAAAAATATTGAGTTAGTTTCTCTAAATAATATCTTTTGGTATTAGAAAGAGTTGTTTCTTTGGTTGGTTCTTCAAGAATGGTAATATGTGTTTTTAGAACTTTATAAGCTTCATTAAGCATTTGAGTCTTGTAAGTTAGTAAATCTATTTCTTCAGGTGTAGCATTGGGATATAAATCGGGATGATATAATTTGATAATACTCTTAAAAGCTTTTTTTAGTTCTTGTTTTGTAAAATTTTCATTGAATGTGCCGTCTAATTCGTCATTAAATAATTTAAATGCTTCATAAAAAAACATTGTAAATTCCCCCTTTTTTTTATTCGAGTAGTATTTTAACATTTTTTTTGGTGTTTGTCAAATTGAGGGATATTATGGGTTTTATTTAATCATATTAGTAAAGGGTGAATTACGTTTTGAAAATGCTGAGATTTTTAGTTAAAATGGGAATATTTATGTTTGTCTCATTTATTGTGGTGATAATAGGTTTGTATACGTATGCTTTTTTGAGTCCAAAGCTCGAGCTTAAGACTGCGGGGCAGTATTATATATATGATGGGAAAGATGAGCTTTTAAATCAGGGGTCGAAGTCGAGTAAATGGGCCGAGCTAGATAAGATAAATTATAATTTAATAAATGCGACGGTTAGTATAGAAGATAAGAATTTTTATAAACATCATGGGTTTGATTATTTAAGAATTGCAAAAGCAATGTATCTTAATATTAAGAATAAGAGGATAACACAGGGGGCATCGACGATATCCCAGCAGTATGTAAAAAATATTTATTTAGACTTTAGTTCGACGTGGGAGAGGAAGATTGAAGAGGCTTTTTTGACGCTAGAGCTCGAGGTACAGTATTCGAAAGAGGAGATATTAGAGGGGTATCTTAATACGATAAATTATGGTCAGGGGAATTTTGGGATTGCGAATGCTAGTAGGTATTATTTTAATAAAGAACCGCTTGATTTAACATTGGAAGAGTCTTTGGTGTTAGCAGGTATTCCAAATAGTCCCGCGAATTATAATCCAGTTGCTAATTATGATTTAGCAATAGAAAGAGCGAAAATGGTGGGGCGTAGTATGGTTAGTAATGGGTATATATCAGAAAGTGATTTGGAGGGTTGTTTTCAAGATAGATTAGAAATTTATGGGAAGAGTTCGGAAGAGAATTTGGATATGCTAATGTATTATCAAGATGCGGTGATGCAGGAGCTTAAAAGTATAAAAACTATTCCTGATGCTTTGATACAAAAAGGGGGTATTAAGATATATACATATTTGGATATAGAGGCCCAGGAGGCGTTAGAGAAGAATACACTTAAGTATTTAGATAAGACGGAGTTACAGGCGGCTAGTGTAGTAGTAGACCCAAGTACAGGGGGAGTTATAGCGTTATCGGGGGGAGTTAATTATGTGAAGAGTCAGTATAATAGAGCAATAAATTCAGAGAGAGGAGTAGGTTCGGCGATGAAGCCTTTTCTTTATTATGGAGCTTTAGAAGAGGGAATGACTTCTTCATCAACATTTAATAGTCAATATACGTCATTTACGCTTAGTAATGGGACAGTTTATTCACCTAAGAATTATGGGTCGATATATGCGAATAAAGCGATTACAATGGCAGAAGCACTGGCAGTTTCAGATAATGTTTATGCGGTTAAGACAAATATGTTTTTGGGGCCAGAGAAGTTAATAGATACAGCTAAAAGAGTGGGTATTAAAGCAGAGTTAGAGGCAGTGCCATCGCTTGCTTTAGGAACAAGTGGGATGTCGGTTATGGATTTGGCTAGAGGGTATAATACATTTGCAACAGGAGGTTTTAAGAAAGATATTTCTTTAATTAGGAAGATAATTGATGGCGAGGGGAATGTTTTGTATGAAAATAAAGAGAGAAAAAGTTTGGTCTTGAATACTAATTATACATATATTTTGAATGAAATGATGACTAGTACGACTAATATTCAGTTTAGAGATTATACAAATCCAACTTGTTTAGTTATAGCATCACAGTTATCACGGAAGTATGCGATTAAGACAGGGACAACGAATAGTGATTATTGGATAGCGGGGTATAATCCTCAAGTACTCATGGTTACTTGGGTGGGGTATGATGATAATAGAGATGTAGAGACAGAGTATGCGGCGATAACTAAGCATATATGGGCAGATACAGTGGAGGATATAGTTAAGGATACAGAACCTGCATGGTATGAGATGCCTAGTAATGTAGTGGGGGTGCTACTAGATGCAGTTAGTGGAAAACCGACTAATGATACATCGAGAGCGACGTTATTTTATTATGTGAAAGGAACAGAGGATAGTTTTGGAAGTGGGGAGTATGTGTTTAAGGAAGAAGATGAGGAATAATAGAGTGTTGATAAGTTAGGAGTTATTAACAATCCTAAATATTAATAAAGTTAGAAAACCAATGAAAAAAGGTTTAAGTGGAAAGATTATTTTTACTTAAACCTATAAAAAAATTTTGTAGATAAAATAATTGCATATATATAAATTGTGGTAGAATTAACTTAAGTAAGCGTTAGGAGCTAATGTCTTACTATTTATTTTTAGATTTGACATTAATCGTTCTATTGTCAATAATAATTGTAATAGAGATGACTATTGCCTTTTTATTTTGCCTGCTTTTAAACAAGCTTTTTTATTATAGCTATAATTACTTCTAGACAAACTTGCCATCCTCATCTTTAAATTTCTATCAAAACTTCCAAATTAAAAGGCGGTATCAGAAAAGATACTCGTAAATAGCAGGCAATATTTCCTAACGCTTATCTTTACATTATATAATGTCTACTAAAAGTTTTATAGTGCATTTTTAGAGTATATAGTTAATATTATGTATTAAAATAGTTTTTAGGGTATATCTTAATTACAAGTTATTGAGAGAAATAAATTTGGAGATTGGAATGATGATAATGATTTTTTAACCAACTTTATAAGTGTTATTATAGAAAGTAAAAAGATAAAGTCCCTTAATATAAGACTTTATCTTAAAAAATTTCTGATAACGCTATGTTCCTGATACGATATAAGGTTTTGTAGAAGTGCCCTCACCGCCTGCTAGAAATTCAGTATTTTCTTTCAGGTTGATGACGGGTTTTACGTAAAAGCTTGTATTTGAATATGTCCATCCTATAGATCCATCAATTCCATTTATTGCAACTATTCCGGCTTGAAATCTAAAATCAAGTGGAGTCATAGTATAATATCTGTATGAGCAAAGCCATGAATTTTTGTTTTTGGGATTGGCAGAATTTTCATTAACTAATCCTCCTAAAATTCCTTCATCCGCAGTTAATAATCCTATTGGTGTTTTAAAAATATCGTTCTTGTTGCATGTTAAACTTGGTGTATAATTTTTTAATCTAAAATTAGCTCCGTAAAATGTTGTATCTGTTCCTGTCCCTCCTTTACCATCAATGTCTGAAGTTGTGGAACTAGGGGTTCTATCATTACAGAAGCCGGCATCTAAGTCTATTTTTTTGGAATAATTTATATTATTTGCTATTACAGTGTTATACCAGCCATAAAGTGTTTCTTTATCAGTGGAATTAGTTTCGCCAAGAATTGTAGAATTTGTACCATTTCCATGAACATAATTAGCTGTATATTTAAAACCAACATACATATTATCATCGTTTTTAGGATTAAACATTTTTTTACCAATTGTTGTTCCTTCACCTGTTGTTGGTGGTGCTTCTGTTGTTGATGGACTTAGTCCAGAATATATAATTCTTAGCGAACCATTAGAGTTAGTTCTGATAATTCGCCACCAAATGTATTGGTCGCCATCTTTGCCAAATACTACCCAGTTATTGTTAATTTCTCCGCGATAGTATTTTATTGGGCTACTACCATTAGAAAAATCAGATTCGTTCCAAATATATATACCATTTCCTTCAATTCCAGAAAAATCAGGAGGTGTATTGATGGTATTTAGATTTGCAATAAGCTTTGTTGTATTAATTTGACTACCTTTATTAAAATATAAATAACATTTTGTACCTTTTTTTGTAATTCCATCTAATATTATTTTTCCATTATTATATGAAATATATATATTGTTATCTTTGATTTTATTAACTTCACATCTTGTTTTTCCATCTTCGAAATTTAAGTTATATCCTGATGCGGGTATATCATTCGTCTCGATAAATTCACCATAATCATTTTCTAAGTAGAGTGCAACAGTGTTTATATCTGATTTTTCGTAATTAATTATTCCAGTTGCTATTTTGATACTTTTTGTATTGCGATATTTAGAAAAACTTATATTTTGTAATATGGTTATTAATGATAATACTATAAATATAATTATTGTTTTTTTTCGGTTATTTTTTAATTTTTTTATTCTCATATAGATTGCACCTGATGTATTACTTCATTTATTGAGTCATGTAAAAAAATATTTGTCTTATGACCAATTTCCAAACTCTCTAACATGTTTTTTATCTTCCTCACTTTCATAATAAATTAGAAATTTCTAATATAGATATTATACAACATATGTGTTCATAATTCAACATATATGTTGTAATTTGTGAAAGAATAATATTGGTGAGTAAAAATGTATTATAATGAGAGAATTAAATGGATAAGAGATTGTGATAATATAAAACAGAAAGATATAGCAGATTATTTGGGGATAAAGCAGCAACAATATGCTAGATATGAAAAAGGAGTAAATGTAATGCCTGTTACTTATTTAAGGAAAATTTGTGAGTATTTGGATGTTTCGGCTGATTATCTTTTGGGGTTAGTTGATGAAAGAAAATCATATAAGTCAAAAGATAACGATAGTGATATTTAGTATTTATGAAAAAATTTTAATAGGGGATTTAGAATGATACATTAGGATAGATTAAAGCAGTTGCGCGTAAGAAATGTTGATACTCAAAAATATTTAGCTTCTTTTTTAGATACTAGTTTGGAGGCTTATGGACAGTATGAGAGAGAGTATGAGTTGTTGCCAGTGAAATATTTAATATTTTTATGTGATTATTTTGATGTTTCGATAGATTATGTATTTGGTTTTACGGCTGTGAAAAAGTATAAAAATATTTGAAAAGGGAATGATAAAGTTGCTTCTGGAGAGAGATTAAAATTATTACGTAAAAGTCATAAGTATACACAAGAAAAATTTGCAAAACTTTGGAATTTGCGAGATACAACAATTTCAGCGTATGAAAAGGAAAAATATTATTTCAACACCATTTTTGTACTATGTGTGTGTGAAATATGGGGTAAGTGCGGATTATCTTTTGGGTAGAATTGATGAGCCGATATACTTGAGATATTAATCATTAAATTCTTTTAATATGTTTTGGATATAAGTATTATTTAACCAAAAGCAGTGTTTTGTATATTTAGTCGCGCCAGTTAACTGGTCTTTTACTGGTAGTGGTGTTGTATCTTTGGCATTGCGACCATGGGGTCTTACATGGCATACTTGGTTTTCCCTCTTGCTTGGAAAATTGGTTTTTCGTTTACCATTGGTGATAGATTTAATAATATTTCCTGATTTAATTGTGTCATAAGTTTTTTGCCACATATCCTTAACAGATGACTCAACATCTTTTAGAGGCATATTCCATATTTTAATACCTTTAAATATGTAGTCGTGTTTAGTTTTTTTTAAGACAAAGAACATGTATTTATTTGTTTGTCGTTGTTATTTTAGGTAGCTTGTTTAACAAGTTTTGT